>NZ_JBEXLR010000023.1:0-66258 GCF_040610095.1 Micromonospora sp. NPDC004540 | reverse complement strand
AGATGATCAAGGCGCTGGAGGGCTGGCAGTTCGACGGCGTCAAGGGCAAGATGACCATCCGCGCCGAGGACCACGCGCTGCTCCAGCCGATGTACAGCGGGTACGCCGGAGATCGGGTGGCCGCCCCGCGCCTGCTGCGACAGGGCGAGCTTGGCCTGCCGGGCGACGCTGGCCAGGGCGGCGGCGCTGGGCCAGCGGGCCGCCGGATCCTTGGCCAGGGCCCGCTCGACGATGGCCCGGACCTGCGGCGGGATGTCGGCGGGGAGCGGCCGGGGCGCCTCGCGCACGTGCTTCATGGCGATCTCGAGCGGGTTGTCCCCCTCGAACGGCCGCCGGCCGGCCAGGCACTGATAGGCGACCACGCCGAGCGCGTAGACGTCGGAGGCGGGGGTGGCGACCGCGCCGGTGGCCTGCTCGGGCGAGATGTACGAGGCGGTGCCGAGCACCGAGCCGGCGGCCGTGAGCTGGCCGACCAGGTCGGAGCGGGCGATGCCGAAGTCGGTGAGCACCAGCGTGCCGTTCGGCCGGACCAGCAGGTTGCCGGGCTTCACGTCGCGGTGCACGATGCCCTTCTCGTGCGCGGCGTGCAGCGCGTCGGCGGCCTGGGCCAGCAGGGCCATGGTGCGGGCCGGGGTGAGCCGGCCGACCCGGCTGAGCGTCGAGGAGAGCGCGTCGCCCTCCACGTATTCCATCACCAGGAAGGCGATCTGCTGGTCGCTGCCGAAGTCGTAGACGTCGACCACGCCGGGGTGGTTGATGGTGGCCATGGTGCGCGCCTCGCCGCGGAACCGCTCGGCGAAGCCCGGCTCGTCGAGCAGGGCGGGGAGCAGGCTCTTGACCGCGACGGTACGGCCCAGCACCTGGTCGGTGCCGCGCCAGACGTCGCCCATGCCACCGCTGGCGATCCGCTCGTCGAGGCGGTAGCGGTTGCCGAGCTGCACCCCCGGGCTGAGCATGTCAGCGGCCTCCGTCGGCGATGGCCGCCGCCATGATCCGGCCGGCGATCCGGGCCGCCTCGGCACTGCCACCGCTGCCCGCCTGCTCCAGCTCGACGCAGACCGCCGAGACCGGGGTGCCGTTCTTGTCCAGCGCGAAGCCGATGAACCAGCCGTGGTCGGGGGTGTTGGGGCCGGACTGGGCGGTGCCGGTCTTGCCGCCGACGGTGTAGCCGTCGATGGCGGCCTTCCGGCCGGTGCCCTCCTTCACCACGTTCACCATCATGGACCGCAGGTCCTCGGCGACCGGGCCGCTGATCGGCCGGCGCAGCTCGCGCGGCTTGGCGGCGTCGTAGACGGTGGTGCGGTCCGGCCCGAGCAGCTGCTTGACCAGGTACGGCCGCATCTGGCTGCCGTCGTTGGCCACCGAGGCGGCGATCAGCGCGCCCTGCAACGGGGTCATCCGCACGTTGTTCTGGCCGATCGAGGACTGGGCCAGCGCGGCCGGGTCGGTGCTGCCGTCCGGGTTCTGCATGTCCCCGGTGCGGCTGGCCGCCACGGGCAGGCCACCCCTCTCGCCGGATTCGCCGACGGAGAGATCGTCCTGCTCGAAGCCGAACTGGCGGGCCTTCTCCTTGATCTTGTCCGCGCCGAGCCGGACGCCGAGCTGGGCGAAGCCGGTGTTGCAGGACTCCGTCACCGCTGTGCGCAGCGTGACCTGAGACTGCGGGCAGATCGACTGCGCGGCGTTGCGGATCGGCTGGCCCGCTCCGGGCGCCGTGTAACTCGACCCGGCCGGGATCTCGGTCTGCTGACCCACGCCGTTCTCCAGCGCCGCGGCGGCCACCACGATCTTGAAGGTGGAGCCGGGCGGCAGGGTCTCGGCGAGCGCCCGGTTCGCCAGCGGGCGGTCCTTGTCCTTTTCGAGCTTGTTGTATTCCGCCGCGGCCTCGGTGCTGTCGTGACTGGCCAGCGGGTTCGGGTCGAAGCTCGGCATGGACACCAGGGCCTGCACGGCCCCGGTCCGTGGGTCGATCGCGATGGCCGCGCCCCGCTTGGCCCCGACCTGGTTGTCGTTGAGCTGCTTGTACGCCGTCTCCTGGGCCCGCTTGGACAGCGTCAGCAGCACGTTGCCGCCACCGGTCTTGTTCCCGGTGAACATGTCCTTCACGCGGTCGCCGATGAGCTGGTCGCTGGTGCCTGCGAGGAACTCGTCCTCGAGCCGCTCGATGCCCGTCTCGCTGCCGTTGACCGGCTTCCAGCCGAGCACGTGCGCGTACATCGGCCCGCTGGGGTAGGTGCGTTGGAACTTCAGCTTGCCGGTGGTCTCCTTGCTGAGCGCGTACGCGGTGCCACCGACCTCGATGTTGCCGCGCTTGCGCTCGTACTCGGCCACCTGGACCCGGCCGTTGTAGTCGCTGTTGCGGTATTCGTCGGCCTTGTAGGCCTGGATCCAGTTCAGGTTGGCGAAGAGCAGCCCGAACAGGATCATGACGACCACGCCGACGCGGCGCAGGGGTGCGTTCACGGCCGGATCACCTCCGTGGGGGCACCGTGCAGCTGCTCCGGCGGGCCGCCCGAGGGCCGGGCCGCCGGGCCGCCGCCTCCGGTCACCGGCCGGCGGGCGCCGTCGGAGACCCGGAGCAGGACCGCGATCAGCAGCCAGTTGGCCATCAGCGAGGAGCCGCCGGCGGAGAGGAACGGGGTGGTCTGGCCGGTCAGCGGGATGAGCTTGCTGATCCCGCCGACGATGACGAAGACCTGGAGGCCCAGGGTGAAGGCCAGGCCGCCGGCGAGCAGCTTGCCGAACGAGTCCCGGACCGCCAGCGCGGCGCGCAGGCCCCGCTCGACGATCAGCAGGTAGATCACCAGCAGCGCGGAGAGGCCGAAGAGGCCGATCTCCTCACCGATGCCGGCGAAGATGAAGTCGGTCTGCACCTCGGGCAGCAGGGTGGGCTGGCCGCCGCCCGGGCCGGCCCCGAACAGGCCACCGGTGCCGAGCGTGAGCAGGCCCTGGACGAGCTGGTAGCCCCGGTCGTACGGCTCGGCGAACGGGTCGAGCCAGATCTGCGCCCGGTCGTAGAAGTTGGCGAACGGGCCGCCCACCGTGCTGCCCAGCACGTAGGCCAGGTAGGCGCCGCCGAAGAACAGGATCAGGCCGATGAGCAGCCAGCTCACCCGTTCGGTGGCGATGTAGAGCGTCACCACGAACATGCCGAAGTAGAGCAGCGACGTGCCCAGGTCCTTCTCGAAGACCAGGACCAGGAGGCTGATGATCCAGACCCCGAGGACTGGGCCGAGGTCCCGGCCGCGCGGGAAGTCGATGCCGAGCACCCGGCGGCTGGCCAGCGAGAGCACCTCGCGCTTGCGGACCAGGTAGTAGGCGAAGAAGGCGAGCAGGGCCAGCTTGGCGAACTCACCCGGCTGGATGGAGAACCCGCCGAGCCGGATCCACAGCTTCGCGCCGTTGATCTCGGAGAACCGCCCCGGCAGCACCGCCGGGATCATCACCAGCACGATGCCGGCCAGCCCCAGGGTGTAGGCGTAGCGCGACAGCGAGCGGTGGTCCCGCATGATCGCCAGCAGCGCGGCGGCGAGCACCACCGCGCCGAGCGTCCAGGCGAGCTGCCGCCCGCCGGTGCCGGCGAAGATGGCCAGCGTCTCCCGCTCCTCCGGAGCGGCCTGCGCCAGGTCGTAGCGGCGCAGGAAGCCGACACCGATGCCGTTGAGCAGGGCGACCGCCGGCAGCAGCGCCGGGTCGGCGAACGGCGCCAGCCAGCGGATCACGAAGTGCAGACCCAGGAAGACCAGCCCCAGCGCCGCGGCCGGGATCCAGAAGTCCGGGGTGACCGTGTCCAGCACGTTCGCCTCGACCGTCGCCGCGTACGCCGCCACCAGCACCATGGCGAGCAGGAGCAGGGAAAGCTCGGCGTTACGCCGGGACCGGGCCAGGCGCACGCCGGGCTGCTCGCCCGTCGAGGCGGGCGAGGCTGCCGGTACGGCGGCTGCGGTCACGGATGCGTCCTCGGGGTCGAGCCGGCACTCACTCCGGCGACCGGCAGCCGGCCGGGTCGACCGGCGGAACCGTGTCGGAGGGGACGGCTTCGGGCGTGGTGGTCGGCGTTGGCGTCGCCGTCGGCGTCGGCCCCGCGGCGGCCGTGGCCGTGGCCGTGGCCGTGCCCGACGGAACGGCGCTGCCGCTGACCGGCGGGGCCAGCGAGCTGCCGGCCACGGACGGGGTCGGGCTGGCCGGCCCGGCCGTCGGGCTGGGCGGGCAGAGCGGCTTCAGGTTCGGGTTGGCCGGGTCGTCGCTGGTCAGCTCGGCCAGCCGGCGCTCGGCGTCCGGCTCGCTCTTGGCCTGGATGCCCTGCTTGACCTGCTCCTGTGCGGCCCCGGTGAGGTCGTCGAGCTTGGCCTCGCTGGTGGCGTGCACGTTGGACAGGTCGAGCCCGGCGACCTGGCCCGGCACGCCGCGGAACACGGCGAGCTGCCCGTCGTCGGTGGCCCCGACGTAGTACTGGCGCTGGGTGTAGCTCCACCCGCCGAAGACGCCGCCCCCGACGATGACCAGCAGCGCCAGCAGCATCGCCGCGGTGCGCAGCGGGTGCCGGCGGCGCCGGTCGGCCTCGTCGTCGCGGTTGTCCACCGGTTCCTCGGGCGCGGGCGCCCGGGGGGCGGACAGCGCCGAGGCGCGGGCCGCCGGAGTGGAGACGTCGGCCGAGGTGGCCATGCCGCGGTCGCGGGCGGCGGCGCCGCCGACGATCGGGGACGCCTCGACGATGTCCTGGTCGGTGGCGTCCGCGATGATCACCGTGATGTTGTCCGGGCCGCCGCCGCGCAGGGCGAGCTGCACCAGCCGTTCCACGCACTGCTGTGGGTCGGTGTATTCGCGCATGGTGTCGGCGATGGTGTCCGCGCTGACCACGCCGGAGAGACCGTCCGAGCAGATCAGGTAGCGGTCACCGGGGAGCACCTGCCGGACGCTGTATTCCGGGTCGATGTCCCGGCCGTCCAGCGCCCGGGTGAGCAGCGAGCGCTGGGGGTGGCTGCTCGCCTCCTCCGCGCTGATCCGGCCCTCGTCGACGAGCATCTGGACGTACGTGTCGTCCTTGGTGATCTGGGCGAACTCACCGTTGCGCAGGAGATAGGCCCGCGAGTCACCGATGTGGACCATGCCGAGCTTGCTGCCCGAGAAGAGGGTCGCGGTGAGCGTGGTGCCCATCCCCTCCAGCTGCGGGTTGGCGTCCACGGTGTCGCGGAGTTGTTGGTTGGCGGTGCCGACGGCGGAACGCAGCGCGTCGACGAGGGCGTCACCCGGGACGTCCTCGTCGAGGGGCGCCATGGCACCGATGACGATGTTGCTGGCGACGTCACCGGCGGCCATGCCGCCCATGCCGTCGGCAACGGCAAGAAGCCGCGGCCCGGCGTAGACGGAATCCTGATTACCGTCTCGGATCAGACCGCGGTCGCTGTGGGCCGCATAGCGCAGGGTCAGAGTCATGGCCGTAATTCGAGGGAAGTGCGGCCGATCCGGATCGGCACGCCGAGGGGGACGGGGGTTGGTCCGGTGACCTTAGCGCGATCCAGGTAGGTGCCGTTAGTCGATCCGAGGTCCTCGACGAACCACTGCCCGTCGCGCGGCACGAGCCGGGCGTGCCGCGCCGAGGCGTAGTCGTCGGTGATCACCAGGGTCGAGTCCTCGGCGCGACCGATGGTGATCTGGGCCTCGCCGAGGGTGATCCGGGTGCCGGCCAGCTGCCCGGCGGTGACCACCAGTTGGTGCGCCGCCCGGCCCCGCTTCACCTTCGCCGGCTTCGCCGGCTGCCCGGTCGAGGCCCCGACCGCGCGTGGCGTGGCCACGAGGCGACCCGACCGGGCCCCCGCGAAGAGGTCCCGGCGGATCACACCGACCACCGTGAACACGAAGATCCACAGCAGGATGAGGAACCCGAACCGGGCGACGGTGATGACGAGTTCCGGCAACTCGGGTCAGCCGTCCACGCGGAAGGTCAGGGTGGTCGTGCCGAGCTGGATCATGTCGCCCGGGTTGAGGGCGACCGCGGAGACGCGCTGGCCGTTGACCATCGTGCCGTTGGTGGAGCCGAGGTCGGTCAGCACGACCTGGCCGCCGTCGAAGTCCAGCCGGGCGTGGCGCCGGGAGATGCCGACGTCGGGCAGGCGCAGGTTGGCCTGGTCGCCGCGGCCGATCACGGTCGAGCCCATCTGGAGCGGGTAGGTGCGACCGTCGCCGGAGACCAGGCGGACGTTGCGGCCACCGCCCTGTCCCGGCGGCGGGCCGTAGCCGCCACCCTGGTCGTAGGCGGGGTAGGCCGGGCCGGCGTCGTAGCCACCGGGCGCGGAGACCGGGGCGACGTCGCCGCCGGTGTAGACCTCCGCGGTGACCCGGAACATGCCGGTGTCCAGCCCCTCACCACGCTCGACCTCGACGATCACGTCGCCGTAGACCGTCCACGCCTGCTCGCCGATGAACTCCGCCTGCGACTGGGCCAGTTCCTGGGCCAGCGCGGCGGCGTACGGCGCCAGCCGACTGTGGTCGTACGGCGAGAGATCGATCACGTAGCGGTTGGGCACCAACGTGCGCCCACCGGCCAGGATCGCCTTGTGCGCCTCGGCCTCCCGCTGCATGGCGTTGAGGATCTCCACGGGGTGGACCACCCCTTTGAAGACCTTGGCGAAGGCCCCCTCGACCAGGCCTTCCAGACGCTTCTCGAAGCGTTGCAGCACGCTCACCGGCTCCTCCTCGGTTCCCGAGGCCATGATGGTATCCGGACACCGCCTCCGCAGCTCACACGCCGCTCGGCCGGCTGCCGGCGGCCCGTTCGTGACCAGCCCCGCAGTCGTGCTAAAGTTTCGACCGCCACGAACGGTGATCGCTCGTGGCGATGACCGGGATCAGCGTAATATGTCCGGGCACCCGCCGCAGACGGCGGGAGCAGGATGAGATACGGTGTTGCAGGTCAAGCCACGGGGAAGTGGCGGAATGGCAGACGCGCACGGTTCAGGTCCGTGTGCCCGAAAGGGCGTGGGGGTTCAACTCCCCCCTTCCCCACCATGACGAGGGCTCCGCAGTCAGCGGGGCCCTCGCGTCATATCGGGGCGTGCCGGACGTCACGCTATGCTCCGATGGTTTCCCTGCCCCCGATGGACCAGGAGTGGCGTGTGAGTGTCGCGTTGGTGACCGGTTCGGGCGGTCTGATCGGCTCCGAGGCGGCCCGGCACTTCGCCGGGCTCGGTCTCGACGTGGTCGGCATCGACAACGACATGCGGCGATACTTCTTCGGCGAGGACGGCTCGACCGCCTGGAGCCTGGACCGCCTCGCCGCCGAGCTGGGCCGCGCCTACACCCACCACGCCGTCGACATCCGCGACCGGGACGGCCTGGAGCAGGTCTTCAAGAAATACGGTTCGGACATCGCCGTGGTGATCCACAGCGCCGCGCAGCCGAGCCACGACTGGGCCGCCAAGGAGCCGTACACCGACTTCGACGTCAACGCCGGCGGCACCCTCAACGTGCTGGAGAACACCCGCCGGCACGCCATCGACGCGCCCTTCATCCACTGCTCGACCAACAAGGTCTACGGCGACCGCCCGAACGGCCTGCCGCTGATCGAGCTGGAGACCCGCTACGAGCTGCCCGAGGACCACCACTGGTACGACGGCATCACCGAGGACATGTCGATCGACGAGTCGCTGCACTCGATCTTCGGCGCCTCCAAGGTGGCCTCGGACGTGATGGTCCAGGAGTACGGCCGGTACTTCGACATGAAGACCGCCTGCTTCCGGGGCGGCACGCTGACCGGCCCGGCGCACTCCGCCGCCGAGCTGCACGGCTTCCTGGCCTACCTGATGCGCTGCGTGATGGAGGGCCGGACGTACAACCTCTTCGGCTACAAGGGGAAGATGGTCCGGGACGCGATCCACTCGCGGGACGTGCTCACCGCGTTCGAGGCGTTCTTCCGCGCGCCGCGCTCGGCCCAGGTCTACAACCTGGGCGGGGGCCGGCACTCGAACACCTCGCACATCGAGGCGTTCCGGATCGCCGAGGAGATCACCGGCCGGGTGGCGAAGATCAACTACGTCGAGCAGGCCCGCACCGGCGACCACCAGTGGTACGTCAGCAGCATGGCCCGGTTCGAGGAGCACTACCCGGACTGGAAGATCACCTACGACGTGCCGATGATCCTCCGGGAGATCTACGAGGCGAACGTCGACAAGTGGGTGCCGAAGGCATGACCACCGGCACCAAGCGGAACGTGCTCGGCGTGCTCGTCGACGCGACGGACTACGCCCGGGCGACCGAGGCCGTCGTCGCGGCGGCGCACGACCGCCGGCCGCTGGCCCTCACCGCGCTGGCCGTGCACGGCGTGATGACCGGGGTGCTCGACCCGGCGCACAACGCCCGGCTCAACTCCTTCGACGTGGTCACCCCCGACGGCCAGCCGGTGCGCTGGGCGCTCAACCTGCTGCACGGCGCCGGCCTCACCGACCGGGTCTACGGGCCGGAGCTCACCCTGCGGGTGCTCGCCCGGTTCGCCGACGAGGGGCTGCCCGTCTACCTCTACGGCTCCACCGAGGAGACCCTGTCCCGCCTGGTCCCGGCCCTGGAGCGGAAGTTCCCGGCGCTGAAGATCGCCGGTGTCGAGCCGTCCAAGTTCCGGTCCGTCCAGCCGGGCGAGGACACCGAGATCGCCGACCGGATCAAGGCCAGCGGCGCCCGGCTCGTCCTGGTCGGGCTGGGCTGCCCCCGGCAGGAGATCTTCACGTACGCCATGCGGCCGCTGCTGGACATGCCGCTGATGGCCGTCGGCGCGGCGTTCGACTACCACGCCGGGCTGCTGCGCAACCCGCCGCCGTGGATGCAGCGGGCCGGGCTGGAGTGGTTCTGGCGGCTCGGCCTGGAGCCGAAGCGGCTCTGGCGCCGCTACCTCATCCTCAACCCGGCCTACCTGGCCCGACTGGCCGCGCAGAAGACCGGCCTGTGGAAGGCCACCCCGCCGCCCCCGGCGACCGGGCGCCCCGCCACCTTCGACGTCTGACCCCGGCACGACGTCCGGCGGCCACCCCGAAGGGGACCGCCGGACGCCGGTGGGAGAGGTTGGCTCAGGAGACGTTCACCGCCGTGTCGTCGATGACGAACGACGTCTGGAGGGACCAGTCCTCCACGCCGGTGAACTTGATCTGCACGGTCTGGCCGGCGTACGCGCCCAGGTTGAACGACCGCTGGGCGTAGCCGGTGTTCCGGTTCAGGTTCGAGTAGGTCGCGAGCGTGGCGAGCACCGTCCCGGACGAGTTCAACACCTGCACCCGCAGCGTGTCGTACGCCGTGCCGGTGGTGGTCTCGGCCGTGTCGATGTGCAGCCAGAAGCTCAGGCTGTACGAGGTGCAGCCGGCCGGCAGGCTCACCGACTGGGCCAGCGTGTCGGTGTGCGAGCTGCCGTAGCCGTCGAGCCAGGCGTTCCAGGTGCCGGTGCGGGGCGGCTGGCCGGACGA
Source organism: Micromonospora sp. NPDC004540 (assembly GCF_040610095.1). Taxonomy (NCBI): domain Bacteria; kingdom Bacillati; phylum Actinomycetota; class Actinomycetes; order Micromonosporales; family Micromonosporaceae; genus Micromonospora; species Micromonospora sp. NPDC004540. Next base: position 56,812 of record NZ_JBEXLR010000023.1, on the reverse strand, counting down.
GCCGTGCTGGCCGATCACCCCGGAGGTCGCGGTCCACCCGGCGCTGCCGGACTCGAAGCCCGGGTTGGCCAGCTTCTGCCCGCCGCCCGTGCAGCCGCCGGTGCCCGTGACGGTGAGCGAGTACGTCGCCGTCTTCGTGCCCGACGCCGCGGTGCCGCTGATCGTCACCGCGTAGGTGCCGGCCGGCGTGCCGGCCGAGGTGGTGACGGTGAGGGTGGACGAGCCGCCGGAGGTCACCGTGGCCGGGTTGAACGAGGCGGTGGCGCCGCTCGGCAGGCCGCTGGCCGAGAGGCTGACGGACTGGGCGGAACCGTTGGTGGTGGCCGTGGCGACGGTGGCGGTCACCGAGCCGCCGGGCGCGGTCGAGCCGGAGGTGGGCGAGACCGAGACGGAGAAGTCGTTGGTCGGCGGCGGGGTGGTGCCGTTGACCACGTAGAGCAGGCGGTTCGGCGTGCCGGTGCCCACGTTGGTCACCACGTTCGGGGTGGCGTTGTTGACCAGGCTGTCCCGCACCTGCTGCGGGGTCCACGAGGGATTCGCCGAGAGCACGAGCGCCGCGGCGCCCGCGACGTGTGGCGACGCCATCGAGGTGCCGCTGATCGTGTTGGTGGCGGTGTTGCCGGTGTACCAGGCGGAGGTGATGTTGACGCCCGGCGCCAGGATGTCGACACAGGTGCCGTAGTTGGAGAAGCTCGCGGCGGCGTCGTTGTTCTGCGTCGCCCCGACGGTGATCGCCGACGCGACCCGGGCCGGGGAGTAGTTGCAGGCGTTCTGGCGGTTGCCCAGGATGTCGCCGTTGCCGGCCGCCACGGCGTACGTGATGCCGGAGTTGATCGAGTTGGTGACCGCGGTGTCGATGGAGCTGTTGGCGGAGCCGCCAAGGCTCATGTTCGCCACCGCCGGCTTCACGGCGTTCGCGGTGACCCAGTCGATGCCCGACACCACCTGGGCGTTGGTGCCGCTGCCCTGGCAGTTGAGCACCCGGACCCCGACGATCTGCACGCCCTTGGCCACCCCGTACGACGAGCCGCCCACCGTGCCCGCGACGTGCGTGCCGTGGCCGTTGCAGTCGTCGGCGGAGCCGCCGTCCACCGCGTCGAAGCCGGAGACGGCCCGGCCGCCGAAGTCGTTGTGCCCGAACAGCACGCCGGTGTCGATGATGTAGGCGCGCACGTTGGCGGCCGTGTTCGGGTAGGTGTAGGAGCTGTTCAGCGGCAGGTTCCGTTGGTCGATCCGGTCCAGGCCCCAGGACGGTGGGTTCGTCTGGGTGCCGGCGATGGAGACCGTGTGGTTCTGTTCCACGTACTCGACGGCGGGGTCGGCCGCGATCCGGGCGGCGGCCTTCGCGCCGACGGTGAGTTCGAAGCCACGCAGGGCGGCGCGCCACGTGCGGGCGACCGTGCCGCCGTGCCGGGCGGTGAGCCGCTGCGCGGTCTCGGTGACCCGGCTGGGAGCGACGGCGTTGTCCTTCAACACCACGATGTAGCTGTCGGCCACGGCGGTGGGACCACCGGCGGCGCGGATGGCGCCGGTGGGTTCGGCGGCCGAGGCGGGTGACGCGGCCGCGAGCATGGTCAGGGCGGCCACTCCGACGAGTACGGACCTGTGTGGGAGACCCATCTCCCTACCTCCCTCCGACCGGCACAGGACCGTCCGCCCGGTGAGGCACCGGCGAATCGACGCTGACCGATCGTTAAGAGGCTAGGTCAACAGGGGAAACACTGTGAACATGCCGGATCCGCCATAACGTCGACGGGATGACCCCTACGGGAGGGCGTACGGGAGGAACGGGGGTGCCGCCCCGGATCCGGTGGACGCCGGACCGGGCGAGGCTGAAGCCATGGACGAGCATCTCACCGTGCTGCTCCCCGTCGCCGCCGACTGGCTGGTCGCCGGCGTGGTGGCGGACGGCCTGCCCCGGCTCGACCGCGCCCGTGCGCTGCGCCGGCGTACCGGATGGTTGTCCGCCCTGGTCCTCACCGGCCTGGCGCTGACCGCGGCGGTCCTGGCGGTGGGCCTGCAGACCGCCGGCACGACGGCGCTCGACCGGGCCGCCGCCGGGCTCACCCTCGCGGCGGCCCCGGCGCTGGTCGTCGCGGTCTGCACGGTACGCCGGGTCCGCCGGCTGCGGGCCGGCGCGGGCGCCTTCGCCACCGCGCCGGACACCCCGGCCCCGCACGGCCTGCGGGCGGCCGCGGCGCACCCGCTCATCGGGCTGCCGCTCCAGGCGACCGCGCTGGCGGCGCTCGGCGCGCTGCTCCCGGCCGCGGGCGTGGACCTGTTCGCGACTCCGGCCGTCACCGGGCCCGCGATCACCGTCGCGGTGCTCGGTGTGATCACGATCGGGGTACGCCACGCCCTGCGGCACAACCGCCTCGCCGAGCGGGCGCTGCCGCCGGCGGCCGCCGTGTCAGCGCGTGCGGCCGGTCCCCTGCACGTATAGCAGTTCCAGGATCGCCCGGGTCGCCTCGAACCAGCGGTCCAGCCAGCCGGGCGGGGGCACGCTGCCCCGCGGCGGCAACTCCATCAGCAGCCCGCGCAGCAGCGGATGGTCCACGAGGGACTCCGGCTGCTCCAGCGGCCAGCCGGTCGGCGGGAACGACGGCTCGGTGAGCGGATTCGGGTCGAGCGACGGCAGGGAGAGCGGCGGGCCGGATTGTTCCGGGGCGGCCGTGTCGCGGCCGCCGATCTCGCCCTCGCCGGAGCCCACCTCGGTGAGGACGCTGTCCCGGCGCGCCCCGCGGTACTTGCCACCGAACCGCTCGGGCTTGCCCGGGCCGTTGGTCAGATTCTCTGAACCGATCGTCGTCATCCGTCTCGCCTGCCTCGTTCGGTTGCCGATCTGTGCGGTTCAACGAGGCGGGACGGAACTGGCGACGGGTGGCCGGACCCGGCCGGAGCGCGGACGACATGGTCCCGCCCGGCGACGCTGCCGGGCGGGACCACGCTCTGGGGCGGGACGCCGGATCAGCTCCGGCCGAACGTACCGCCTCTGGCGCCGGCGACGAAGGCGTGCCAGTCACCCGGGGCGAAGACCAGGGCAGGGCCCGTCTTGTCCTTCGAGTCCCGGACGCCGACCGCCCCGGTCACGTACGCGACCTCCACGCAGTTGTCACAGTTCGGCCCGCTCTTCGAGCTCTTGAACCACGTCGCCTGCGTCAGGTCCACGGGGAACTCCTTGGTCGCCATTTCCACAACGGCTCCTCTGCCAGTTTTGCGATGTGTGCGATGGACTCCTCCGGGCGAATGGCCGCGGCTCGAATGTGATCGAAGATGAAGCTGTACTTCTGTAGTTCGTCGCTCTTCTCGAGGAAGAGCCCACCCGTGGCGTTCTCCGCGTACACGACATCGGGATCACTCGGTTCGGGGAAGCTGAGGATCGTGAAGGTCCCGTCCATGCCGGCGTGCGCGCCCACCTCGAAGGGCAGGACCTGCAACGTCACGTTCGGCAGTTCGGCCACCTCCACCAACCGTTTGAGCTGGCCACGCATCACCGCGTCGCCGCCAACCGGCCGGCTCAGCACCGCCTCGTCGAGCACCACCCACAGATCGACCGGATCGTCCTGGATCAACAACGACTGACGGCCCAGTCGGACACGCACCCGCTGTTCGACCTGTTCGGGTGTGAAGTCCGGCCGAGCGGCCCGGATCATCGCCCCCGCGTACTCCTCGGTCTCCAACAGGCCCGGCACGACCTGCTGTTCGTACGCCCGGATCGAGCTGGCCGCCGCCTCCAGTCCCACGTACGCCCCGACCAGCACCGTGCTGTACGGATGCCACCAGCCCTTCTGCCGGGCCTCGCGAGCGATCTGCACCAGCTCGTCGCTCTCGGCCCCGACCACCCCGTAGATGCGGAGCATGTCCCGCACGTCCCGGGGTGTCGCGGTGGTGTGACCGGTCTCGATACGGGAGATCTTGGAGGCCGAACACTCCAACTGCTCGGCGACCGTCTCGATGGTGATGCCGGCAGTTTCCCGCTGCCGGCGAAGTTCCGCCCCCAGCCGTCGACGCCGGATGGTCGGGCTGCGCCGTTCACTCACGACGCCACCCCACGGGTCGATGGACGGGGAATCCCATTCCTCGCGCGCACCCGGCTACCTCCGGTCGGTCGCGCCCGGTGTCACACCCGCCGGGGCGCGACCGGCGTACGGCGGGCGAGCGTTCGCGGCAGGGGGTGGTGCCGGTCATCGACCGGCCGCGACGGGCGAAACCGGCGTCCAGTGTGCCGCCCCGGGACCGGAGGCTTCAAGCGTCCCGTTCACGTGTCCTGCTCGCTTATCGGCAAAAGACGACGTGCAACTTGCATGAAGCACGTCACTGATGCACTCTGTCGGTATGGCACGGGTTACTCACCGTCTTCGCATGATCTCCGGGCGTGGTCGCACCACGGGCCGCGGGACGGCAGGAGGGGAGCCGTCCCGCGCCGTTCGACCTGCACCGGGATGAAGACCCCGCCGCTGCACGCCAGTTTGGCTGTGGCGGCGGGAGCGGTAACCGGGAGCAGCCGGGTGATGGTCGGGTGGCGGTCCGCCACCGCGGATACGGCCCGACCACCACCGACCCACTGATCAGCCGGTCCACGAGGTAGACCCCCCGGCACCGGACCGACCCGTCCCCCGATCAGCCTCGCCGGCCCGCCCGCCGGCCGACCCTCCCCAGGAGCCGATGTGCTTCCCCGCTCCGGTGACGTACTGCACGTGACTCGCGCGGCGAGTGTCCAGTTCCTTCGACCGATCATGTTCCGGGTGATCCGGGTGCTCGACTGGCCGACCTACGACGGTTGGCTCTGGCTCGACGGCTACGAGTTGAACGCGGCGGGGGACGCGGTCAACCGGCGGTCGATCTTCGTACAGCAGGAGGGCTTGGGGCACCGCCAGGCCGCGCCCGCCCCGCGTCCGCACACCGTCCGGACGGCCCGCCGTCCGGTGGCCCGGACCCCGGTCCGGGTCGGCTGACCTCACGAATCCCGGTCGGGGGGCGTGCCACCGCCATAGAATCGGTATGCCCACCCCGGCAACGCTCCACCCGCGCGCTCCGGACCCTGAACCTGGGATGGTCATGGTCAATCTGCCCGCCGCGCGGCGGCACCACCGTTCCCGCATCGGCTACGCCCTTGGGCTCCTCGTGTTCCTCGGCGCCGCGACCGCACTCGCGCTCGTGGTCCGCCACCCCGCCTTCTCCGCCACCCAGGAGTTGACCGAGCCGGTCCCGGCTCCGGAGATCACAGTTGCCGGGGAGGGCAACCGGCCGGCCACCGATCCGGAGGAGGACGAGCCCGACTGGGTCGATCCACCGGCGGCCGGTGTGCCCGGCGGCGACCCGGGCGGCCCGACCAACCCGGACCAGGCCGGCACCGGCGCCGGGGAGGAGGCGCTGGCCGAACGCCCGTCCGCTGAGACCGACCTCAGCCGGTCGCTGTTCTACTCGGGGCTGCTCGGCCTCGCCATCTCGCTGGCCGGGCTGGGCCTGGTCGCCACCAGACGCAGACAGTGGTGACGGTCAGGGCGTGGCGGTGGCCGTCGGCGGAGGCGTCGTGGTGGCCGCCTCCGTCGTGGGCTCCGCCGGCTCGGCCACCACGATGGTGACCCGATCCCCCTCGGCAACCGGCTCGCCGGCCGCCGGGTTCGTGTCGATCACCGTGCCGGCCGGCTGGTCCGACGTCCGGCGCCGCACCCGGTAGTCCACGCCCAGCCGGTCGAGGGCCTCGCGGGCCGCGGACTCCGGCAGGCCCACCAGCGGCGGCATCGGCACCTCGGCCGCCGCAGTGGTGGTCGGCGGGCTGCTCGGCGGCGAACTGCTCGGCGCGGCCGTGCTCGGCGTGACACTGGTCTGCGGAGCGGTGCTCGGCACGGCCGAGGGCGACAGGCCCGGCTCGGCGTCGCGTTCCGCCGCCCGGAGTGCCAGCCAGACCCCCACGCCGATCAACGCGATCAGCACCAGCGCGAGGATGCCCAGCAGGATCGGCATCCACCAGCGGCGACCCGCCTGCTCCTCGGAGTACCACTCGGTGCCGGGCTCCGGATACCCGGCCGGCCGCGGTGGCGGGACTCCGGCGCGCCCCGACCAGGCGGGGCTGACCGGCTCCGGCCGGGTGGCGTCGACCGGCCGCCGCGCCCCGGCACCGCCGTCCCCGCGGGGCAGCGGGCGGGTCGCATCGCCGGCCGCCGGCATGGCCCGCGTCGCCTCCGCCTCCTCCGCGCCGGCCGGTTCCCGCGCCACCGCTCTGGTGGCGTCGACGTCCTCGCCGCCGGCCGGTTCCCGGGGCATCGCGCGGGTGGCGTCGGCATCCTCGGCGAAGGGGCGGTCGGGTGGCGTGGCCCGGGTGGCGTCGGGGCCGGCGCCGCTCCGGTCAGGAGGCAGCGCCCTGGTCGCGTCCGGGTCCCCGGCCGGTGGCTCCTGACGGTCGTCGCTCATCGCACGTCCTTTCCCCACCGGGACAGGGCGGCCTGGCCCTCGATCGTCCACGGTAGCGGTCCGCCCGGCCATCGGCAGGCATCAGCGCGCCGGACCGCCGGTCACGGCGAGGGGAGCGGGTTGGCGGTCGGCGCCGTGTCGGGCTCCTCGCCACAGGTGAGGGTGACCGGGTCGTTCCAGCGGGCCGAGCTGCCACCGACCGGGTCCTGCGCGGTGACCGGGCCCTTGCGGCCGGTGCGGTAGCGGGGGTAGAGACCCGCCGCCACCAGGTCGTCCGCCGCGTCGGCGCAGCTCTGGGCGAGCAGGTCGGGCACGGCGACGGCGGGTGCCGGGCCGGCGACCCAGAGGGTGACGGTGACACCGCGCTTCACCGGCGTACCGGGTTCGGGGGAGGTGCGCTCGACGGTGCGGCCGGAGCCGCTGCCGAACACCAGCCGCCAGCCCAGCCTGCGGTCCCGCAGTTCCCGTCGGGCCTGCTCGAAGTCGGCGCCCACGAGCTGCGGCACGGTCAGGCCGGCGGGAGTGGTGGTGCGGGTGCCGGTCGGCCGGTCGTCGCCGGCGCTCGGCGGCGCGGCGGCGGGCGTGGTCGCCTCGACGGAGGAGATGGTGGGGCCCGCGGCGGGCGGTGCGGCGGGCCGGTCCGGCTCCCCGGCCAGCACCCAGCCGCCGCTCGCCCCGATGACCGCCAGCAGGACCGCCGCCAGGCCGCCACCGAGCAGCAGCCTGGTCCGGTCCGGCCCCGGTTCGTCGCGTACCCCGGGCTGCCGGTCCGGGTACCCCTCGTCCGTCATCGCGTCCCCCGCCTCAGTCACCGGCGACCGTATCCGGCGCCACCAAGCCCGTCGCGGCCGATCCGGCCTCCGGCACCACTCGCCGCGCCGACCTTGGGACGCTACGCTCCCCGGCATGGTCAGACGGGGCTGGGGAGGATCGACCGCCGCCGCGCTCGGCGTCGCCGCCGGCGCGGGCGCCGCACAGCTCGGCTTCGGCTACGGGCTCGGCATCATCAACTGGGCGCCGGCCGGCGCCGCCCGGGTCGAGGCGGCCTGGGTGGCCAGTCTCGCCTGGGCGACCTGGATCTCCGCGACCTCGGTGATCGCCGGCGCCGTCTGCGCCCAGCGGCTGCGCGGCGCGGAGGACGACGAGCCGGCGGGCACCCTGCCCCGGCTCGGCCTGGCGCTCGCCGCCGGGGTGGGCGCCCTGATCACCATGCTGCTGGTGGCCGTGCCGGCCCGGGCGGCCCGGGTGCCGGACACCGCCTCGCCGCAGGCCGTGGCCGCCGGGTACGCCGCCGCCGGGCTGGTGCTCGGCGTGCTGCTGGCGACCTGGGCGCTGCACACCCGGGCCGTCGCCACCAACCTCGTCGCCACCACCGGCTGGCTCTGGCTGCTCGCCGTCGTCTCGGTGGTCGACGGGGTGCTCTCCGGCCGTGGCCTGACCACCGCCCAGCTCGGCATCTGGCAGATCAGCGCCGACAGTGGCCGGTTCTGGATCCGCGACTACTTCTACTGGCCGGGGGCCCTGCTCTCGCTCGGTTCCGCCCTGGTGATCGGAGTGCTGGCCGCCCGGCGGGCGGTCCACGCGCCGGAGCGGCGGGTCGGGGCGGCGGCCTCCGGGGCGGCCGGTCCGGTGCTGGTCGCGCTGGCGTACCTGCTCGCCGTGCCGAGGCTCGCCGGGATCGCCGCCGAGCAGGTGTCGGCCCACCTGATCGCCCCGTACGCGGTGATCGCCGGGATCGGCGGCTCGGTCCTGATGGCGGCGCTGGCCCAGCGGGCCGACCGTCGCGCCACCGGGCACGCCGACGTGCACCTGCCCCGCCAGCGCACCGGCGAGCCGGACGAGCTCACCGCCACCGCCCCGGAGCCGGCCACCGACCCGGCGGACGCCGCCGACCCGGTGCCCGCTCCGGAGCGGCCGACCCGCCGGTTCTTCGGCCGGCGCGCCTCCGGACCGAGCACGGAAGGCGAGCAGGTCACGTCCGTGGGGCGGCAGTCGACGCCGGCGGACGCGGTGGGAGGCACCGAATCGTTGTCCGACGGGACGGCCGCAGCCGGTGGCACGAAGGTCGCGGTGGACCCGAGCACGGCACCGGAGCGCGCCGCCGGCCGACGCGGCCGGGCCGTGCCACCCCAGCGGAAGCCCGAGTCCAGCTCGCAGGCCGGCACCGACCCGGTGCCGTCGGGACCGACCAGCGACGGGCCGGGACCTGCGACAGAGGAGCGCGCGGTCGGGAGCGAGCCCGCCTCCGGGTCCGAGAGCGGCGCGACCGCGCCGACCACCGGGCCGAAGGCCCGCCGCCGCAACCGCTGAGCAGGTCCGGGCGCACCCGTTCGGTCCACCCCAGCCCGACGAGCTGGCGTCAGTCGACCGGCCAGGTGTGCACGGGTTCGTTGCTGCGTTGCAGCTCGGCGTAGCGCTGGACCATGTGGTGCAGCGCGGCCTCCCGGTCCATGCCGTGGTGCCGCTCGGCCGCCCACACCGTCTCGGTCTGCCAGACCGCGCCGTTGCGGCCGGTCCGGCAGCGCTCCTCGATCACCCCGAGGAGGCGGTCGCGCTCGGCGGGGGCGACGCCGAAGCGGTCCAGCCCCTCGGCGGCGACGGGGAGCAGCGTGTCGAGGACGAGCGTGGTGACCGGCACGTCGCCGAGCCGGGGCCAGTGCAGCACCGCGTTGATGCCGCGCCGGGCGGCGGCGTGGAAGTTCTCCTCGGCCGAGCTGAAGGTGAGCTGGCTCCAGATCGGCCGGTCCGCCTCGGCGAGGCCGCGGGCGAGGCCGAAGTAGAAGGCCGCGTTGGCGAGCATGTCGACCACGGTGGGCCCGGCCGGCAGCACCCGGTTCTCCACCCGCAGGTGCGGGCGGCCGTCCATGATGTCGTAGACCGGGCGGTTCCAGCGGTAGACGGTGCCGTTGTGCAGCCGCAACTCGCCGAGCTGGGGCACCCCGCCGGCGTGCAGCACCTCGACCGGGTCCTCGTCCTCGCAGATCGGCAGCAGTGGCGGGAAGTAGCGGACGTTCTCCTCGAACAGGTCGAAGATCGAGGTGATCCAGCGCTCGCCGAACCACACCCGGGGGCGTACGCCCTGGGCCTTCAGCTCGTCGGGGCGGGTGTCGGTGGCCTGCTGGAACAGGGCGATCCGGGTCTCCGCCCAGAGCTGCCGGCCGTAGAGGAACGGCGAGTTGGCGCCGATCGCCACCTGCACGCCGGCGATGGCCTGGGAGGCGTTCCAGTAGTCGGCGAAGCTGTCCGGCGCGACCTGCAGATGGAACTGGAGGCTGGTGCAGGCGGACTCCGGCGCGATCGAGTCGTTGTGCGTACGCAGCCGCTCGACGCCGCGGATGTCCAGCTCGATGTCCTCGCCCCGGGCCCCGACGATCTGGTCGTTGAGCACCCGGTAGCGCTCGTTGGTGGAGAGGTTGTCGGCGACCAGATGCCGCTCGGTGAGGGTGGGCAGGATGCCGACCATCACGATCTTGGCGTCGGATTTGGCGGCCCGCTCGTCGGCGCGGCTCAGGCTGCTGCGCAGGTCCTGCGCGTAGTCGGCGAAGCCGGTGCCCTCGATGAGCCGGGGCGAGGCGTTCAGCTCCAGGTTGAACTGCCCCAGCTCGGTCTGGAAGAGCGGGTCGGCGATGTCGGCGAGGATCTGGTCGTTGCGCATGGCCGGCTCGGCGGCGGCGTCGACCAGGTTGAGCTCGATCTCCAGCCCGGTCATCGGCCGGTCGGCGTCGAAGCCGAAGTCGTCCAGCATCAGCGCGAAGACGTCCAGGCACCGCCGGACCTTCTGCCGGTAGCGGACCCGGTCCTCGCGGGAGAAGGCGCCCTGCTCGACGTCTCTGCCCATCTGTCCTCCCGGCGCCGGCGCCACGGAACCGTACCGTTCCGCAACGCATTGTGAACCATTCACGTTTGAGTGCGTAAGTGCGCCCGGTCACCGGATCGGGGCTGGGCGCAGGTCTGCACTCCTACCCAGCCGCCGCCTCCCGCACCACGGTCAACCTGCGAACAACACGTGACAATTCGCACCATCCGGTGTACGACGAACGGGCCCCCGCCGTCGGGTGACGGCGGGGGCCCGTGGGGTCGTACGCGGGGATCAGGCCTGGCGGACGGCCTCGCCCTCGATCTCGATCTTGATCTTCTTGCCGACCAGGACGCCGCCGGTCTCCAGGGCGACGTTCCAGGTCAGGCCGAAGTCCTCCCGGTCGATCTCGGTGGACGCGGAGAAGCCGAAGATGTCCTGGCCGAACGGGCTGCGGCCGACGCCCTCGAACTCGACCTCCAGGTCGACCGGACGGGTCACGCCCTTGATGGTGAGCTCGCCGGAGAGGACGAACTCGTTGCCCTCGTGGGACTTCACGCCGGTGCTGCGGAACTCCAGCGTGGGGAACTGCTCGGCGTCGAGGAACTCCGGGCTGCGCAGGTGCGCGTCGCGGTCGGCCTGGGCGGTGTTGATGCTGGCCGCCTGGATGGTGGCGGACACCGAGGACTGCATCGGGTCCTCGGCCACGGTGATCGTGGCGGTAGCCTCGGCGAACTCACCGCGTACCTTGCTGACCATCATGTGCCGGGCGACGAACCCGACGCGCTTGTGAGCCGCGTCCAGCAGGTAGGTGCCGGCGGTCGGGATGGTGAGACCCTCCCAGTCGCGGGTAACCGCTTCGGTGCTGCTGGTCATGGTGCTGTCCTCCAGGGGAGATTGTTTAGTAACCCAACGACTGACTGAGCAACTATAGGCACAGCAATATTCCCTGTGTCAAGGACTGCTAGGATGGCAGCGTGGACGAGAACGTGTTCGACGATCCCCGGATCACCGCCATCGGCCTCCTCTTCGAGGCCAGCGCCGGGCTGTCGGCCCGGTTCGCCGCCCAGTTCGAGGAGCACGGCCTCTCCCCGGTCGAGTTCGAGGTGCTGATGCGGCTCACCCGGTCGCCGGGTCACCAGCTGCGGATGACCGACCTCGCGGCGCAGACCTCCCTGTCCACCAGCGGCGTTACCCGGGTGGTCGACCGGATGGAGCGGGACGGCCTGCTCCGCCGCCGGGCCTGCCCCTCCGACCGGCGCAGCTCGTACGCGGTGGTCACCGGCACCGGCCTGAGCCGGCTGGACCAGACGCTCCCCGGGCACCTGCGGATCATCGAGGAGTGGTTCACCGGCCAGCTCGCCCCGGCCCAGCTGGAGGCGCTGCTGGACGGCCTGCGCCGGGTCCGTGACGCGGTGCACCCGGGGGCGACCGCGGGCAGCACCGAGCCGGCGCCCGCGGGGCAGGCCGCCGGCTGCTGACCCGCCGGTCAGGGCCGGGCGTACTCGCGGGTCACCGGCAGAAAGACCGGCAGAACCGTCCGATAACCGGGGCATACCTCAGCAAAAGCATCCGAACCGCCCGCGCCGGCTGGATAGGCTTCCGGCAGCGGGGGGCACCGGGGGGTGCGGGCGCGAGCGATGAGCGAGGGGCAGCACCAGGGGGCTTCTTCGCTCGCGCCACCCCCGCGCCCTCGTCTCCCACCTGACTCAGTCGCGCCGGGCCGCGCGTTCCCGCCGGGCCACCAGCGCGTAGAGCAGAGCCTCCTCCCGCGGCAGCAGCCTGATCCCGGTGGACCGGCAGGCCCGGTCCAGCCGGTCCAGCACCGCCACCTCGGTGGTGCTCGCCGCCAGCCCGACCAGTGCCTCGACCAGCTCGCGCCACTCCCCGCCGCCGGCGCGCCCGGCCGGCGCAGCGGGATCCCGCCGCTCGCCAGCGTGTTCGGCCGCCGCGGTGAACCATTCCGCCGCCAGTTCCCGGTCGCCCCGGTGCAGCGCGACGTGGCCCTCGATCAGCGCGCAGACCGCGTCCTCCGGCGGCAGGCCCCGGCGCTCCCCCGGCGAGTCCAGGGTCTCCACGCCCGGCGGCCGCCGCTGCCCCGGCACCGGGCGGGACGGCCGCAGCTCGGCCAACACCTCCAGCGCCTCCTCCGCCCGTCCTTCGAGGGCCAGCGCCAGCCCGACCGTGCCGACCACCTGGCGCCACCGCCCCGGATCGCCCAGCTCGACGAGCGCGGTCGCCGCCCGCCGGCCCTGCTCCACCGCGTCGACGTACCGGCCCTCCAGCCGGGCGACCTCGGCCAGGTCGGCCCGGGCCAGCAGGCGGAGCCGCTGCTCGCCGCACTGCGTGGCCAGCCGGTCGACCGCGGCCAACCGGCGCCGCGCACTGGCCAGGTCCGCCACCCGCACGTCGTGCCAGGTGAGGTGCTGGTGCGCGACGGCCATCTCGCGGACCCGGCCATGCCGGGTGGCCAGCTCCAGCGCTGCCTCGGCGTGCTCCCGCGCCTCACCCTGGGCGCCGGCGGCGCGCAGCAGCGCGCAGAGCACCGAGCGGGCCGACAGCTCCCCGGTCACCTCGCCGGCCGCCTGGAAGATCGCCAGCGCGTCCCGGGCCGCCGGCAGCTCCACCCCGCCCCCGCCGTGCTCGGCGGCGAGGCGGGCCGCCCCGAGCAGCGCCCAGGCCCGCAGCACCGGCGGCGCGTCGGCGGTACGCGGGTCGGCCAGCAGGCGGCGCAGCCACCGGCGCCCGGAGACGTCCCGCCCACGCAGCCGCCACCAGCGGGGCAGCGCCGCCGCCAGGAGCAGCGCGGTCCCCGGATCGTCCTCGGCGGCGTGCGCCAGGGCGGCCGTGATGTCGCTGGTCGCCTCGTCGAGCAGGTGCACGGCGGCGGGAAAGTCCCCGCCGACCAGGTTCGGGGCGGTCCGCCGCACCAGCCCGGCGACGACCAGCGCGTGCCGGCGCCGGATCCCGGTCAGCTCACCCTCGACGGCGGCCTGCTCGGTGGCGAAGTCGCGGACCGCGTCCAGCAGGCGGAACCGGAACGGGCCGGTGCCCCGGACGCTGAGCAGCCCGAGTTCCCGCAGCCGGTCCAGCAGGGGGACGGCGTCCCGCCGCTCCCCACCGTCGGCGAGCAGGTCCTCGGCCAGCTCCACCGACCAGCGGTTGCGGAAGGCGGAGAGCCGGCGCAGCGCGGCCCGTTCGGCGGGCGCGAGCAGGTGGTAGCTGGTGGCCACCGCATCACGCAGGGTCACCGTGCCGGCGGCGGGGTCGGCGGGCTCCCAGCCGGGGCGTACGCCGGCCAGGTCGAGGACCCGGTCGCCGTAGCGGTCGAGCAGTTCCGTGACGTCGAGGATCCGGCCGCGCGCGGCCATCAGCTCGATGGCCAACGGCAGTCCGCCGAGGCGGCGCACCAGCGCGGCGAGCGCCGGCAGCTCGGCCCGGGTGGGCGGCTCGCGGCGGGCCTGGGCCAGCCGGGCGGTGAACAGGGCCGCCGCGGGCCAGCGGACCAGCTCCGTCAGATCGGCCGGCTCCTGACCTACCGGTGGCACGTCGAGCGGCGCGACCGGCCGGACCAGCTCGCCGGCGAGCCCGACCGGACGGCGGCCGGTGACCAGCACCCGCAGCGCCGGGGCCGCCGCCACCAGGGCGCGCAGCGCCTCGGCCACCGGCCCGGGCGCCCGCTCCATCGCGTCCACCAGCAGCAGCGCGGGCCGGCCCCCGAGCCGGTAGGGAAGGTCGGCCAGCCGGTTCACGCCGAGCACCGCGACCGAGGCGGCGAGCACGTCGGCGGCGTCCGAGCCCTCGCCGATCAGCACCCCGGCCACACCGGCCGGATGGTCGGCGGCCGCCGCGTGGGCGACGGTGAGGGCGAGCGCGGTCTTGCCGACCCCGGCCAGCCCGACCAGGCTCACCACCGGATGCGCGGAGAGCAGGGCGGCCACCTCGGCGACGTCGCGGTCCCGGCCGAGCAGCGGGACCGGCTGGGGCAGCGCGATCGGCGTACCCGAATCGGCGGCCGAGGAGCCGGTGACCGGGAGGTGCCGCGCGGCCGGGCGCGGCGCGGCGGCGTCGGGACCGTTGACCGGCCGGGCCGCGGTGAGGAAGTCCTGCCGGGCCGGGCCGGTCAGGCCGAGGGCGTCGGCGAGCAGGTCGACGGTGGTGCGCTGGGGTCGGGTGGCCCGGCCCCGCTCCAGGTCGCGGACGGTCCGCACGCCGACGCCGGCCCGGGTGGCCAGCTCGGCCTGGGTGAGGCCGGCGGCGAGCCGGTGCCCGCGCAGCAGGTCGGGCAGCGGGACACGCCCACCCGGGCTCCGCGAACGATCATGCTCCGGAGTCATGGGCACGAAGAGTACGGATCGGGTGGGACGCTCCACAGCCCATCGTCGGCCAGCCGACCGTCCACTGCCGATATCCGACAGACGGCTGACCCGCCCGGGCCCGACCGGCCCGGGCGGGCGCCGCTCACATGCCGAGATCGCGGGCGATGATCATGCGCTGCACCTCGCTGGTGCCCTCGCCGATCTCCAGGATCTTGGCGTCCCGCCAGAAGCGGGCCACCGGGTACTCGTTCATGAAGCCGTAGCCGCCGTGGATCTGGGTCGCCTCGCGGGCGTTGTCCACCGCGATGGTGCTGGCGTGCAGCTTGGCGATCGCCGCCTGCCGCTTGAACGGCTCGCCGGCCAGCATCCGGGCGGCCGCGTCGTAGTAGGCCAGCCGGGCGGTGTGCGCCTTCATCTCCATGTCGGCGATCTTGAACTGGATCGCCTGGTACGCGCCGATCGGCCGGCCGAACGCCTCGCGCTCCTTCGCGTACTTGATCGACTCGTCGACGCAGCCCTGGGCGAGGCCGACGGCCAGGGCGGCGATGGCGATCCGCCCCTCGTCGAGGATGCGCAGGAACTGGGCAAAGCCCCGGCCGCGCGCACCGAGCAGGTTCGCCGCCGGCACCCGGCAGTCGTCGAAGGTCAGCTCGTGGGTGTCCGAGGCGGTCCAGCCGACCTTGGAGTAGCCGGGCGCGACGGTGAAGCCGGGCGTGCCGGACGGGACGATGATCGTGGACAGCTCCTTCGAGCCGTCCGGATTCGTGCCGGTGACCGCGGTGACCGTGACCAGCGCGGTGATGTCGGTGCCGGAGTTGGTGATGAACGCCTTCGAGCCGTTGATCACCCACTCGTCGCCGTCCAGGACCGCCCTCGTCTGCGTGCCGCCCGCGTCCGAGCCGGTCCCCGGCTCGGTGAGCCCGAAGCCCGCGAGGGCCTCGCCGCTGAGCAGCTTCGGCAGCCACTGCGCCTTCTGCTCCGCCGTGCCGAACCGGTGGATCGGCATCGCGCCGAGGGAGACCGCCGCCTCCAGGGTGATGGCCACGCTGGAGTCGACCCGGGCCAGCTCCTCCAGGGCCAGGCAGAGCGCGAAGTAGTCGCCGCCCATGCCGCCGTGCTCCTCGGGGAAGGGGAGACCGAACAGGCCCATCTTGCCCATCTGGCGGATGATCTCGTACGGGAAGGTGTGCTGCTCGTAGTGCTCGGCGATGGCCGGGGCGACCACCTCGCGGGCGAAGTCCCGCACGCTCTCCCGCAGCGCCTCTTGTTCCTCGCTGAGCCGGAAGTCCATCTGATCCTCCTGATGGGACGCCTGTGTGGACGGGCCGCCGAGCGCTCGTGACGCCGGGACGGGTGGTGCGGGTCGGGTGGGTCAGACCGGGGTGACGCCGTGCCGGCGCTTCGCGAAGTGCCGCTCCTTGCCGCGCGCGGCGGCGAACCGGCGGACCAGCTCGGCGCGCAGCTCGTGCGGCTCGACGATGGCGTCCACCACGAGCTCGCTGGCGAGCCGGACGATGTCGATGTCGCGCTCGTACTCCTCGCGCTTCGCCGCCACGAAGGCGGCCCGCTCGGCCTCGTCCTCGATCGCGGCGATCTTGTTGGCGTAGACGGCGTTGACCGCGGCCTCCGCGCCCATCACCGCGATCTTGGCGGTGGGCAGCGCGATGGTGGCGTCCGGCTCGAAGCCGGGGCCGGCCATCGCGTAGAGGCCGGCGCCGTAGGCCTTGCGGACCACCACACAGATCTTGGGTACGGTCGCCTCGGAGATCGCGGTGATCATCTTGGCGCCGTGGCGGATGATGCCCTGCTTCTCCACCGCGCTGCCGACCATGAACCCGGGCACGTCGCTGAGGAACAGCAGCGGCACGTTGAACGCGTCGCAGAGCTGCACGAACCGGGTCGCCTTGTCGGCCGAGTCGACGAAGAGCACGCCGCCCTTGAACATCGAGTTGTTGCCGACCACGCCGACGACCTCGCCGTTCAGCCGGCCGAAGCCGATGGTCAGCTCCTTGGCCCAGAGCGCCTGGATCTCGAAGAAGCTGCCCTCGTCGAGCAGGCCCTTGACGTAGCGGCGCATGTCGAACGCCTGCCGCTCGCTGGCCGGGACGAGCGCGGCCAGGTCGGCCTTCTCCGGCGCGGGCGTCGACTCGGCGGCCGGCGGCGCCTGGGTCCAGTTCGTCGGCAGGTAGGACAGGTAGCGCTTGACCACGTCGAGCGCCTCGCCCTCGGTCTTGCAGAGGAAGTGCCCGACGCCGGACTCGGCGCAGTGCACCTTGGCCCCGCCCATCGCCTCCAGCGTGGTCTTCTCGCCGGTGACCATCTCGACCATCCGGTCCGAGCCGAGGTACATGCTGGCGTTGCCCTCGACCATGGCGACCACGTCGCAGAACGCCGGGATGTAGGCGCCGCCTGCCGCGCTCGGCCCGAACAGGGCGCAGACCTGCGGGATCGAGCCCGAGGCGCGGACCTGGTTCCAGAAGATCTTGCCGGCGCCGCGCCGGCCGGGGAAGAGGTCGACCTGGTCGGTGATCCGGGCACCGGCCGAGTCGACCAGGTAGACCATGGGAACGCTGGTCGAGTAGGCCCGCTCGATGATCCGGATGATCTTCTCGACGGTCCGCGCGCCCCAGCTGCCGGCCTTCACCGTGGAGTCGTTGGCCATCAGGCAGACCGGGCGGCCGTCGATGGTGGCGGTGCCGGTGACCACGCCGTCGGCGGGCAGCCCCTCGGCCATCGCGTTGGCGTAGAGCCCGTCCTCGACGAAGGAGCCCTCGTCGACCAGGTACGCGACCCGCTCGCGGGCGAAGAGCTTGCCCTTGGCGGCGTTCGCCGCGTGGTACTTGTCCGCACCGCCGGCCTTGGCGCGCTTGCGCAGCTGCTCCAGAGCCTCACCGTCGAGCGTCACGCCGACTCCCATTGCCACCGGCCGCCTCGTGAGCGCACCGACCGACCTGAACGATCGTTAGGCTAGCGCACTCCCGCCCCCTCCGGCGACCCCACCGGGTTCAGCCGGTGAGGGCGTCGGCGAGCGCGAGCACGGCGGCCCGCAGCCGCTCGTCGCCCAACTCCTCGCGCACCCCGCGTACGTGCTCGGCGGCGAGGGGGGCGAGCAGGGTGTGCGCGTCGGCCACCGGGTCCTCGCGCCCGGCCAGCAGCAGCGCGACGTGCCGGTGCCAGAACCGGTAGGCGCCGATCCGGTAACGCGCACCCGGCGCTGCCGTCTCCGATATCCGGACCAGGTCGAGATGGCCGAGCAGGTGGTCTAGGTAGGCGGAGACGAAGGCACGCAACCGATCGCGCGCGGGAGGCGGTGCGGCGGCCGGGCCGGGCCCGAGCGGAGGCGGGCCGAAGAGAATCGCCTCCTGGAGCGCTCGCTCCTGCTGGTCGAGGAGCGCCACGGCGAGACCGGCCTTGTCCCCGAACCGGCGGAACAGCGTCCCCTTGCCGACCCCTGCGGCGGCGGCCACGGCGTCCATCGAGACGGCCTCCACGCCCCGCTCTCGGAACAGGATCGCCGCCGCGTCCAGCACGGCCGCCCGGTTGCGCGCGGCGTCGGCCCGTTCCCGGGGCGGTGAGCTACGCAACTCCAGCAGTTCCGGCGACGGGGTGGCATAAGCGGACTGCGGTCCGCTAACGTCCTGAGGCATAACCGGACTGTAGTCCACTTCCTTCGGAGGATGCCATGACCGCCCTCATCACCCGGGACGAGCTGCGCGCCGCGATCGACGCCGGATCGGTGACCGTCGTCGACGCGCTCGGCGGCGAGTACTACGCCCGGCAGCACCTGCCCGGCGCGATCCCGCTGGTCGAGGCCGAGGTGGCCGAGCGGGCCGGCCAGCTGCTGCCGGACCGGCACGCCGCCATCGTCACCTACTGCTCCAACCCCGCCTGCCCGAACAGCGGGCGGGTCGCCGACCGGCTCACCGCCCTCGGCTACACCGACGTACGCAAGTACGCCGCGGGCATCGAGGACTGGGTCGCCGCCGGCCTCCCCACCGAATCCGGCGCCCTCACCCACTGACCCGCACCCGCGCTGTCGACCAGGGGGTCTGCGTCCGTCCAGGGCCGGATCCGGACGCAGACCCCTTGATCGACGGTCCGGGAGTCAGGAGGGAATCGGAGTCAGGCGGGTGCGGGGGCCGGCGCGGAGGACGCCGGACGGGAGCTTCTTGCCGACCAGTTGCTCGGCCAGCTCGGCCGCCTCGATCAGGGCGTCCAGGTCGATCCCGGTGTCGATGCCCATGTCGTGCAGCATGTGCACGGCCTCCTCGGTGGCCAGGTTGCCGCTGGCGCCCGGGGCGTACGGGCAGCCGCCGAGGCCGCCGACGCTGGCGTCGAACTCGGTGATGCCCAGCTCCATGGCGGTGAGGAGGTTGGCCAGGGCGGTGCCCCGGGTGTTGTGGAAGTGCAGCAGCACCGGCACGTGGGCGTTGCGGTCGCGGACCGCGGTGACCAGCTCGCGCACCCGCCGGGGCGTACCCATGCCGGTGGTGTCACCGAAGGCCACCCGGTCGGCGCCGTCCCGGACCACCCGGTCGACGATGCCGGCCACCCGCTTCGGGTCGACGTCACCCTCGTACGGGCAGCCGAAGCTGGTCGCCACGATCACCTCGGCGGTCGCGCCCGCGCTGTGCAGCAGGTCGATCAGCTCGGCGATGTCGTCGAGCGACTCCTCCGTGGAGCGGTTGACGTTGCGCCGGTTGTGGGTGTCACTGGCCGAGACCACGACCTCGATCTCGGTGAAGCCGGCGGCGAGGGCCCGCTGGGCGCCCCGGCTGTTCGGCACCAGCGCGGAGTAGTGCACGCCCTCGGCCTTCGCGGCCCGCTGCCACACCTCGTCGGCGTCGGCCATCTGCGGGATCGCCTTCGGGTGCACGAAGGAGACGGCCTCGATGCGCCGCACGCCGGTGCGGGAGAGCGCGTCGATGAGCCGTACCTTGGCGTCGGTCGGGATCGGCTCCTCGTTCTGGAGCCCGTCGCGCGGCCCGACCTCCCGGATGGAGACGAAGTCCGGCAGTTCCGCCATAAGGGGTCACCTCACTGTGACGGTGGGATGCTGGTGTCCCTCCCAGCATCCCACCCCGGCCGGTGGGCCGGATCGTCAGCGCATGCGGGAGACGATGCCGGTGTCGTAGTCGCCGGAGAGGAACTCCGGGTTCTCCAGCAGTTCGGCGAAGAAGGGCAGGTTGTTCTTGGGGCCGGCGATCTCGAACTGGGCCACGGCGGCCCTCGCCCGCTCCACCGCCTCGTCACGGGTGGCGCCGCTGACGATCAGCTTGGCCATCAGGCTGTCGTAGAACGGGGTGACCGTGTTGCCGGCGACGTAGCCGGAGTCGACCCGGACGCCCTCGCCGCCCGGCTCGTTCCAGGTGGTGATCGCGCCCGGGCCGGGCAGGAACCGCTTCGGGTCCTCGGCGTTGATCCGCAGCTCGATGGCGTGCCCGCGCGGCGCGAGCGCGTCCGGGTCGAAGGTCGGGGCCAGGCCGGCGGCCACCCGCAACTGCTCCTCGACCAGGTCGACGCCGTAGACGTACTCGGTGACCGGGTGCTCGACCTGGAGCCGGGTGTTCATCTCCAGGAAGAAGAACTCGTCGGTCGTGGGGTCGAGCAGGCACTCGACCGTGCCCGCGTTGCGGTAACCGACCGCCTCGCCGGCCCGCACGGCCGCCGCCAGGAACCGCTCACGCAGCTCGGGCGAGACCGCCGGGGACGGGGACTCCTCGACCAGCTTCTGGTTGCGCCGCTGCACCGAGCACTCACGCTCGCCGAGGGCCACCACCCGGCCGTCGGCCAGGCCGAGGATCTGCACCTCGACGTGGCGTACCCGGGGGAAGTAGCGCTCGATCAGCACCGAGCCGTCGCCGAACATCCGCTCGGCGAACGAACGGACCTTGTCGTACTCGGTACGCAGCGCGGCCTCGTCGGTCGCCACGCCCATGCCCATGCCGCCGCCACCGGCCGCGGCCTTGACCATCACCGGGTAGCCGATCTCCGCGGCGGCGGCGACCGCCGCGGCCAGGTCGGCCGCCGGCTCGGTGGTGCCGGGCGCCACCGGCACCCCGGCCGCCGCCATGAGGTTCCGGGCGTTGATCTTGTCGCCCATCGCGGTGATCGCGTCCGCGCCGGGCCCGACCCAGATCAGGCCACTGGCCTCGACGGTACGGGCGAAGTCCGCGTTCTCCGACAGGAAGCCGTAGCCGGGGTGGACCGCCTGGGTGCCGGTGTCCCGCGCGGCGGCGAGGATCGCCTCGACGTTGCGGTAGCTGAGCGCGGGATTGGCGGGGCCGACGCAGACCGCCTCGTCGGCCTCGGTGACGAAGGGCAGCCCGGCGTCGGCCTCCGAGTGCACCGCGATCGCGCGGATCCCGAGCTTCCTCGCGGTGCGGATGATCCGGCGCGCGATCTCGCCACGGTTGGCCACCAACAGCGATTCGAACAAGGAAGGGTCCCTTCTTGACGCCTCTTGCATAGCAGGGGCCCCTTCATAACACGCGGACGGCGCGCGTGCTTAACGCACGTTAAGGCGCGTCGCGCCTCAGGCCGGGTCCGTGGGGGCGAGGAGCGCGGCCAGCGTGGCACCTCGCAGCAGCTCGGCCCGGCGCCGGCGGTCCACCTCGCCCCCGAGGAACGGGGTGGAGTTCATGAGGCCGAACGCGGCGTGCGCGAGCACCCGCGCCTCGCCGTCCGGCAGCCCGGGGTGCAGCGCGGTCAGCACGGTCACCCACTCCTCGACGTACATCCGCTGGAGCCGGCGGATCCGGCGGCGCGGCTCGTCGGGGAGGCGGTCCAGCTCGTGCAGGTGCAGGGCGATCACCGCCGGGTTGGCCAGCGCGAAGTCGACGTGGAAGTCGATCAGCGACTCCAGCGTGCCGCGCGGGTCGTCGGGGTGGTTGGCGGCCCGCTCCTTGCCGCCGGCGAGCAGCCCCTCGCTGACCGGGATCAGCGCGGCGACCAGCATCGCCTCCTTGCCGGCGAAGTGGTGGTAGAGCGCCGGGCCGGTGACCCCGGCGGCGGCGCCGATGTCGTCCATCGACACCCCGTGGTAGCCGCGCGCCGCGAAGAGCCCGACCGCGATCTCCAGAATCTCGTCCCGCCGGGACCGGCGCCGGCCCGCACCCGTCGCGCCGTTCGCCGCGCCCCGCGCCTGCTGTTCCACCGCCACCGGGCCAGCCTAGACCGCGAGCCCAAGCTGGTGGAGCCTCGGTTACCCGTCGGTCGCCTCACATCCCGCGCCGCTTGACCCTCGACCGGGTTCAGGCCGCAGGGTCCGTCGGCATGACCGCTCCCGTGCTCGGCCGCGACTACCGCCTGCTCTGGTCCGCCGCCGTCTCGTCCCGGTTCGGCGACGCGCTGCGGACGCCGGCCCTGGCCCTGCTGGCCGCCGCGCTCACCCGCGACCCCCGGGCGATCGCCGCGGTGACCGTGGCCGGGCAGCTCCCGCCACTGCTGTTCGGGCTGCTCGGCGGCGCGTACGCCGACCGCTGGGACCGGCGCCGGACCATGGCGGCGGTGGACGCGGCGCGGGCCGTGGTGGTGGCCGGCCTCGCCGTGCTGGTCGCCACCGGCGGGGCCGGGATCGCCGCGCTGGCCGCCGCCGCGTTCCTGCTCGCCACCCTGGGCACGCTCTTCGACGCGTCCGCCTTCGCGGTGCTGCCATCGCTGGTGTCGCCGGCCGCCCTGGCCACCGCCAACGGCCGGCTCCAAGCGGGCACGGCCGTGGCGGGCGGCCTCCTCGGCACCCCGCTGGCCGGCCTCCTCTTCGCCCTGGCCGCGTCGCTCCCGTTCGCCGTGGACGCGCTCACCTTCGCCCTCGCGGCCGCCCTCGTCCTCGCCCTCCGCCCGCTGCCGGCAGCCCCGCTCCGACCGCCCGGGCGGGGGGTGTGGCGGGAGGCGTGGGCCGGGGTGCGGTGGGTGCGCCGGGACCGGGTGCTGTGGGGGATCGCCCTCGCCTCGGCCGGGTCGAACCTGGCGATCAGCGGGATGATGGCGGTGCTGGTGCTCTACGCCCTCGAGGTGCTGCGGGTGCCGGCGGCGGCGTACGGGTTGTTCGCGGCCGGGGTGGTGGCCGGCGGGCTGCTCGGGGCGCTGGTCGCCGGGCGGGTGGCGGCCCGGTTCGGCACGCTTCCCGCGCTGCGCGCGGTGCTGCTCGGGCAGACCGTGGCGCTGGCCGGGTTCGCCCTGGCCCGCGGCCCAGTCACCGGGGGCCTGGCGCTGGCCGGGTTCGCCGCCGGCACCACGATCTGGAACAGCCTGTGGTCGGCGTACGGGCAGGGGCACGTGCCGGCGGACCTGCTCGGGCGGGTCGGCGCGGCGCAGCGGGTGGTCGGCCTGGCCGCCGCGCCGCTCGGAGCGGCGCTGGCTGGGTTCGCCGGCGACGCGTACGGGGTGGGCCCGGTGGTCGGCGCGGCGGCGGGCGTGTTCGCCCTGGTCACGGCCGCTGCCTGGGGAACGTTCCGCAGCGCGGGCTGATCCTCAGCGGGCCGGCGGTTCGAAGCCGGCCAGCCGGACGGCGAGTCGCTGCCGGACCGGCGGCAGTGCGGAGGCGCCCCGGAGCAGCAGATCGCGCAGGGGGCGGGCGGCCGGCGGAACGGCGGTGAGCCGGGTGAGACCGGCGGCGAAGCCGAGCACCTCCTCGGCGAGCGGGCGGCGGGCGGCGGCGTACGCGTCGAGGAGCGCGTCGGGGCCCCCGGCGAGCACCGCGGCGAGGGTGTCGCCGAGGGCGACCGCGTCGCGGAGCCCGAGGTTCATCCCCTGGCCGCCCGCCGGGCTGTGCACGTGCGCCGCGTCCCCGGCCAGCAGCACCGGGCCGGACCGGTAGCTGGCGGCGATCCGGTGGTGGATGCGGAACCGGGAACTCCAGCGCACCTCGGTGACCCGGTCCGGCCGCCGGGCCGGCCCCCGCTCGTCCAGCAACGCCTGGAAGTGCTCCGCCCGCGGCTCGCGCGGCGCGTCGGGCACGGAGGCGACCAGCCGTACGGTGCCGTCGGGCAGCGGCGCCCAGACCAGCGGCCCCTGCGGGGCGAGGAAGAGGTTGACCTGGTCGCGGGGCAGCGCGCTGTCCACGCGGACGTCGGCGAGCAGGAACGACTCGCCGGGGTCGGTGGGCCCCCCGAAGTCGATGCCGGCCAGCTCACGGACCGGGCTGCGCATGCCGTCGGCGGCGACCACCCAGCGGGCCCGGACCGTCTCCCCGCCCGCGAATTTCGCGGTGGCGCCATCGCCGTCGAGGTCGAGGCCGGTCAGCTCGTACGGCCGGAGCACCCGCCCGCCGAGCGCGGTGAGCCGGTCGGCGAGCACCGCCTCGGTCTCGGCCTGGGAGACCAGCAGCGCGTACGGGTAGCGGGACGGCAGCCGGTCGAAGGGGACGGTGAGCAGCACCCGGTCCCGCTCGCGGACGGTGAACCGGCTCGACGGCAGCCCGCGGGCGGCCAGCGGGGCGGCGACGCCGATCCGGTCCAGCACCTCCAGCGTGCCGGCGTGCACCACGGCGGCCCGCGAGGTGACCGGCGGGGTGGCCAGCCGGTCCACCACGGTCGCGGTCACCCCGTGCCCGGCCAGGGTCGTGGCCACGGCCAGGCCGGTCGGCCCGGCCCCCACCACGAGGACATCGGTGCGCTCGGGAAGCATGGCCCCACCTCCAGGGTTGCCAACAACTGTTTGCCAACACTTGTTGACAACGGTAGGCGCAGGGCGCTTTCCATGTCAACGCTTGTTGGCCTACAGTTGTGGGCATGACCGACGCAGCACCCCGCCGCTCGGACGCCACCCGGGCCGCCATCCTGCGCGCCGCCCGCGAGCGCTTCGCCGCCGACGGCTACGAGCGGGCCACCATCCGGGCCATCGCCGCGGAAGCCCGGATCGACCCGTCGATGGTGATGCGCTACTACGGCAGCAAGGAGGGGCTCTTCGCCGCGGCCGCCGAGTTCGATCTGCGCCTGCCCGACCTGGCCGCCGTGCCGCCGGACCGGCTCGGCGAGACGCTGGTGCGGCACTTCCTCCGCCGCTGGGAGGGGGACGAGACCCTCGCCGCCCTGCTCCGGGCCGCCAGCACCAACCCGGGAGCCGCCGAGCGGATGCGCCGCCTCTTCGCCGACCAGCTGGCCGCGGCCGTGGCCGGCCTCGGCACCGACCCGGCGTCCACCGCCCGCCGGGCCGGCCTGGTGGCCAGCCAGATCCTCGGCCTGGCCTTCACCCGGTACATCGTCCGGCTGCCGCCGGTGGTGGAGATGGCGCCCGAGGACCTCGTCGCCTGGGTCGCGCCGACCCTCCAGCGCTACCTGACCGGCCGGCCCGCAAGCTGACCCGACCCCTCCTCGGTGCGGTCTCGCTCGCCGCGCGGCCGTAGGCAGAAAAAAGGTCCCCGCGCGGGCGCACGCCGCGCGGGGACCGGCCGGCCGGGTCAGCCGGCGAAACTGCCCGGCTCCTCGCCCCGCACGACGGGGGCCCGGACCAGGTTGCCCCACTCGGTCCACGAGCCGTCGTAGTTGCGGACCTGCGGGAAGCCGAGCAGGTGGTGCAGCACGAACCAGGTGTGGCTGGACCGCTCGCCGATCCGGCAGTAGGCCACCACGTCGTCGGACGGGCTCAGCCCGAGCTGGTCGACGTAGATGGCGCGCAGCTCGTCCACGGACTTGAAGGTGCCGTCGTCGTTCGCGGCGGCCTTCCACGGCTTGCTCACCGCGCCCGGGATGTGCCCGCCGCGCAACGCGCCCTCCTGCGGGTAGGCCGCCATGTGCAGCATCTCGCCGGTGTACTCGCCCGGCGACCGCACGTCGACCAGCGGCCGGCCGGCGGTCACGTGCGACATCACCTCGTCGCGGAACGCCCGGATCGGCGCGTCGTTCCGCTCCGGCACCGGGTAGTCGGCGCGCGGCCGGCTCACCGCGTCCTTGGACATCTCGCGTCCCTCGGCGACCCACTTCATCCGGCCACCGTCGAGCAGCCGGACGTCGGCGTGGCCGAAGAGGGCGAACACCCACAGGGCGTACGCGGCCCACCAGTTGAAGTTGTCGCCGTAGAAGACGACGGTGTCGCCGCGGCCGATGCCCTTGGCGGCGCACAGTTCGGCGAAGCTCTTGGCGTCCAGGTAGTCCCGGGTCACCTGGTCGTTCAGCTCGGTGTGCCAGTCGACCTTCACGGCGCCGGGGATGTGGCCGGTGTCGTAGAGGAGGACGTCCTCGTCGGACTCGACCACGACGAGGCCCTCGTCGCCCAGGTGCTCGGCCAGCCACTCCGTGGTGACCAGGCGCTGCGGGTCGGCGTACGACTGGAGGTGGGGATTCGGATCGCTCGACACAGGCATGAGCCCCAAGGTACGCCGGATCACCCGGCCGCGACCGGCCATCCCGAATCGGGGTCGGCGGAGGTGACTGCGCCCACGTGACCGGCAGAACGGTGGACGCACGAGTCAATCGCGGAGAATCGCGCGCAGCGGATGTGGCGGGTCGCACGTGACAGTCGTGAACCGCCGACCACAGAGGATTGCGATGACCGTACGGCAACAGACCGGGCCGCCCCGGTCCGGGACAGCACCGGTGGACTTCACCGAGTTCTACCGGGCGCACTTCCACCGGATCGCGGTGCAGCTCTACGCGTACCTGGGTGACCACGCCGAGGCGCAGGACCTCACCCAGGAAGCGTTCTGCCGCGCACTGGAGCGCTGGTCCCGGATCAGCGGATACGACGACCCGTCCGCCTTCGTCCGTCGGGTCGCCTGGAATCTCGCGACCAGCCGCTTGCGCCGGATGCGGACCGCCGTGCGACACCTGGCCCGCCAGCGGGAGGAGCACGTCCCCGGCCCGGAACCCGACCGGGTGGCACTCATCCGGGCGCTGGCCGTCCTGCCCGCGACCCAGCGCCGGGCGATCGTGCTGCACCACCTGGCCCACCTGAGCGTCGGCGAGATCGCCGAGCAGGTCGGTGCGGCGGAGGGCACCGTCCGCTCCTGGCTCTCCCGGGGCCGGGCCGCACTGGCCGGTCAGCTCACCGAGACCGGATCGGAGGCCCACCGTGCCTGACACCGTCATCGAGAAGTCGTTCGCCGAGTTCGAGGTGGCGGCAGGTGCCACCTTCCGGCCGCCGGGCGTCGCCGAGGCGCAGCGCCGGATCCGCGTACGCCGGCGCCGCCGCGGCCTGCTGGCCGGGCTGCTCGCGCTGCTGCTGGCCGGGCCGGCCGGGACCTACGCGGCCGCCCATCGGGGCGACCCGCCCGTTCCCCGCCCCATCCCCACCGTCTCCCCGACCCCGGGCGGAAAGGTCATCGAGCGAAAGATCGCGCTGCCGGGTGTTCCGGGCGGGCTGACCGGCCTCCAGTTCGTCGACTCCCGCACCGGCTGGGCGCTCTTCGACACCTGCGACTCGAACGATCCGATGGCGAGGGGTTGCCGGCGTACCGTCGCGCGAACCACCGACGGTGGTACGACCTGGACCGTTGTGGCCCTGCCCGAGGCCCCTGACGGGGCGGCGTACCTGCTGCCCCGGGACGGCCGGACGCTGACCGTGGTGGCGGGGCGCCGCTACCTGGTGACTGTCGACGGCGGTGCGACCTTCTCCAGCAGTCCGCTGGACTCGCCCTCGGCGGCGACCCGACGGGCGATGGCCACGCCGAACGGCTTCGTCGTCGCCTGCCCGTCGTTCCTCGGCCCAGGGGACGGCGCTCGGGGGAAGAGCTGCGACCGGCAGCAGGTCCTGCGGGTAGACGACGATCCGCTGCCGCAGCAGCCCCCGGTGACTCTGCGGCCGGGCGGTGAGCACGCACTCATGGAGGGCGGCGACGGCCGGCTCTGGCTCACCGTGACGGAGGGCGACCGCCTCACCGTGGTGACCAGCGACGACCGAGGCGCCACCTGGCGGAAGCTGCCGGCGGTCGTGGGCGCCCGAAGCCTCACGGTCTCCCCGGACGGCATGGATGCCTGGTTGGTCCGAACGGACGCACCGAACGGGACGTGGCGACTGGCCGGCGACCGCTGGCAGCCCGGTCCCGGCGTGCCGGACGAGACGTACGAGGTCGCCGCCGCGGGCGACGGCATCCTGGTGGTCAGCAGCAGGTACGGCGGACTGGGCTTCGTGGCCGACGGCCGCTACGTCGACGTCCCCGAACTACGCGACGCGCTCCGCAGCAACCCCGACGACCAACCCGCTGTCGCGATGCTGCCCGACGGCACCGTGCAGATCCGGTACGGCGGCACGCAGTTCCTCGGCATCGGCCGGGGGGTGGAGCGGACCTGGATCCGGCTCTCCTGACCCCTCGACCCGGTCAGGCGCGGCGGTGCACCAGCCGCCCGGCCACCACCGTGGCCAGGCAGGAGCCGTCGGCGCCGAACACGGCCAGGTCGGCCCGGCCGCCGACCACCAGCGCCGGCGGCCGGACGGCGGCGAGCACCGCCACCTCGTTACGTGCGGCGGCGGCCCGCAGCGCCGGGTCGGTGACGCGGTCGGCGAGCACCGCGGCGGCCCCGAGCCGGAACAGGGCGTGCACCCGCTCGCGCGGGGTTGGCGCGGGCGGCAGCGGCCCGTCGTGCACCAGCGCCGGCCCGAGCGTGCCGGCCCACCGCCGCACCCGCACCTCCGGGTACGCCCCGGTCAGCTCGTCCAGCGGCGCGACGGCCCCGACCCGGTCTCCGGTCACCAGGACGGCGTGACCCGGCCGGGGCTCGTCGTCGAGGGAGAGCCGCAGCAGGGGCGCCGCGTGCAGGGTGCGCACCGGTCAGTCGCGGGTGATCGGCCCGAGCACCGGCCGCTTGGCGGTGACGAGGTCGCCGGAGGAGCGGCCGGTCAGCCGGCGCTTGATCCACGGGGCGAGGTGCTGGCCGGCCCAGCGCAGGTCGGCGGCCCGGGCGGCCAGCCACGCGGTGGGGGCCGGGTGCGGGGGCACCATCAGCCACTCCTCGTCGCAGCCCACGCCGAGCGCGGTCAGCACCTGCCCGGCCACCCGCCGGTGCCCGGCCGCCGACAGGTGCAGCCGGTCGGTGCTCCAGAGCAGCGGGTTGAGGTAGCTGTCGTCGGCGTACAGGTCGACCAGGATGGCGCCGTGCCGCTCGGCGACCTCGCCGACCACCCGGTTGAGCAGGGTCACCCGGGGGGCCACCAGCCGCTGCCCGGGCAGCCGGGCCATCACGTCGGCGAACCGGAACAGCACCACGTCGGCGCCGTCGGCACGCAGCTGCCCGATCACCGCGTCGAAGCGCGGCACGAAGGCGTCCGGGTCGAAGGTACGGCGCAGCACGTCGTTGCCGCCGGCCGCGAAGCTGATCAGGTCGGGCTTCATGGCCAGCGCGGCCGGCACCTGCTCGGCCACGATGTTCGGGAACAGCCGGCCCCGGATGGCCAGGTTGGCGTAACCGAAGTCCGGGCCGGCCTCGGCGGCGAGCCGGGTGGCGACCAGGTCGGCCCAGCCCCGGTAGGTGCCGTCCGGATAGGCGTCGTCCATGCCCTCGGTGAAGCTGTCGCCCACCGCCACGAAGTTGCGCCAGCGCACTGCGCCTCCCTCTGACTGACCCGGCAGAGCTGCGTCGGCCAGTCTGGCACCGACCGGGCCCCCGCCGCCCGACCCCCGTGCCGGACGTGGCGGAGGTCATCGACGGCGACCGTGAGCAGAGTCATCGGGACAAATGTCCCGCTTGATGGATCCGGGGCAGAATCTGCCCGCCGGATTATGGATGATGTTGCCCGTCATCCGGTCCGGGGGCGGGAGGCGCCCGCCGCTGCGGCTGATCACCGACCGCGCGAGCGAGGAACGCATGACCCAGGGACACCCGGCCCCCTTCCCGCCCGCCGGTCAGCCGCACCCGCCGGGCCAGGCGTACCCGGCCGCACCGCCGGGCTTTCCCGCCGCACCGGGCTACGCCCCGCCGGGTACGTACCCGGGTGCGCCGGGGCAGCCGGGGGCATACCCGGGCGGGCCGGGGCAGCCGGGCTTCGGGCCGTACCCGCCGGCCCCGCCGCCGCGGCCGAAGTCCCGGCGCGGCCTCTGGATCGGCCTCGGCGCCGGGGCGCTGGTGCTGACCCTCTGCGCCGGAACGGCGATCGGCGTGGGCCTCGGGCTGAGCGGGCGCGGCGACGACGCGGCCCCGAAGGCCGCCGCCGCGGCGAACGGCGTGACCGTCACCCAGCAGGAGCTGGACGACCTGCTGGCCCGGCACAGCAGGGCGCTGGCCGACAAGGACCTCAAGGGCTACCTGGCCCCCTTCGACCCGGCCCGCAAGGACCTGGTCGCCGGGCAGACCCGGCTCTTCACCAATCTGGGCAAGCTGCCGCTGGCGATCGGCCAGTACCGGACCGTCGCCCAGCAGGGGCGGACCAGCGACAGCTTCGGCCGCGGG
Organism: Micromonospora sp. NPDC004540; assembly: GCF_040610095.1. NCBI lineage: Bacteria > Bacillati > Actinomycetota > Actinomycetes > Micromonosporales > Micromonosporaceae > Micromonospora > Micromonospora sp. NPDC004540. Next base: position 26,963 of record NZ_JBEXLR010000023.1, on the reverse strand, counting down.
GTCAGCTTCCAGCTCGACGTCTCCTTCGTGCACCAGTTCGAGGGGTACGACCTCACCCCCGTCGCCGAGTGGTACCGCTGGACCGTCGTCCGGGAGAGCCAGGGCGCCCCGCTCAAGGTCACCGCGGTCACCGGCGCGCCCGCCGCGCTGGGCAACTCGAAGACCGTCTACTACCCCGGCCCCTGGGACAAGTGGCGCGACATCCACGTCGAGCGCACCGCGCACACCCTGGTCATCACCGACGCCGCGCTGGCCGCCGAGGCCAAGCGCTACGCACCGGTCGCCGAGGCGGCGGTGGCCGACGACTTCGCCGCGTGGCAGGCCGGCGGGGTCACCGCGAACATCCCGAAGGGCTTCGTCATCAGCCTGGTCAAGGGCAAGCCGGACCTCGGCTCGCTCTACCGGATCAACAAGGAGAAGACCACCGAGGCCGGCGTCTCGATCGGCATGGTCTCCGCCGACCGGCAGCAGGGCGTCGACATCGGCGGCACCCGGATCGTGATCGACGTGGCCGACCGGTCGTTCTTCTCCGCCGGCGACCGGAAGGGTCCCCGTGAGATCTTCCGGCACGAGGTGGGCCACTCGCTGGTCGCCAGCCTGGAGGACGCCGACAAGCAGGACTTCTTCGACGGCATCGAGAACTGGATCGTGGAGGGCTTCGCCGAGTATCTCGCCCACCGGGGCGAGCCGCTGCGGTCCAGCGGTCGCACGCCGCAGGCGCGGTCGCTCGTCCGCTCCGACGACTGGGACGGCACGCTGCCCAGCAACGTCGACTGGGACTCGCCGGGGCGGCTCAGCTTCCACTACTGGCTCGGGCACGCGGCGATGACCCACCTGGCGGAGAAGTACGGCGAGCAGAAGCTGTTCCAGTTCGTGACCGCCCGCTACCAGGGCGCCACCGCCGACCAGGCCAGCCGGCAGGTGCTCGGCGTCCCGCTGGCCGAGTTCCGCACGGGCTGGGCGGCGTATGTGCGGGCGCAGGCGCGTTGAGCGGGAACCCGAGGAGCGAACGATGACGAACCCACAGTCCCCCTGGCAGCCGCAGTACCCGCCGCCGGTCGGGGCGCCTCAGGGCGGTCAGCCGGGGTGGCCGCCCGTGCCGCAGACCGGTCAGCCGGCCTACCCGGGGCAGCCCGGACAGCCGGCGTATCCGGGACAGCCGGGGCAGTACGCGTACCCCCCGCCGGGCTGGCCGGGGGCGGGCGGGACCGCGCCGGCGGCGCCCAAGCGGCGCGGGCGCCTGGCGCTGCTGATCGGCGGCGGGCTGGTGGCCGTGCTGGCCGTCGGCGCCGGCACCGCCTGGGGCGTCTCCCGACTGGTCGGCGGCGGCTCGGGCGGGGACGGCGAGCTGAGGACCGCCTGGGTGCTGGACTTCCCCGAACGGCAGGACACCGGCCTGACCACCTACGACCAGCAGGACATGTTCGGCGCCTGGCTGGCCGGTGACACGGTGGTCCGGGCGCAGGGTGACGGGCTGCTCGCCTACCGGCTCGCCGACGGCGGGCAGGCGTGGGGCGCGCCCGCCCCGGAGGGCACCTCGCTCTGCGTCGCGGCGCAGGCGGTGACCGAGGGACGGGGTGCGGTGGCGGTCGGCTCCGACCGATCCTGCAACACGGTCGCCGGCTTCGACCTGGCCAGCGGCAAGCTGACCTGGCAGGCGAAGTTCCCGGCGCCGGTCCGCGAGGGCCGGGACGCGCTGGCCGCGCCGGACCTCTCCGTCGCCGGCCAGCAGGTGATCGTCCGCTCCGACGACACCATGATCGGGTTCTCCCTCGCCGACGGGAAGCAGTTGTGGCGCACCACCGGGGAGAAGCTGCTGCCCGGCCGGGACTGCGGATTCAAGGACATGCGGGCCGCCGGCGAACTGGTCGTGGTCACCTACGGCTGCTCCATCGGCGGTGAGGTGGACGCCATCGACCCGGCCACCGGCAAGGTGCGCTGGCGGCAGCGGCTGCCCGAGACGAAGGTCACCGACGGCGTGCTGAGCGTGCAGCCGTTGATCAGCCTCCCCGCGCTGGGGCACGACAGCTACACCGTGCGGGACCCGAAGACCGGCCGGGAGACGGCCTCCTTCACCGACCCGGTCGACGGCACCGAGCTCTGGGACGTGCCGCCCAACCGGTCCAACGCGATCGACGGTCCGGCCGTCTACCAGTGCCTCGCCGACGACGACACGCTCTACTACCCGACGTTCCCGAAGAACGTGCCGAACTCGGGCCGGTCGGCCAACCAGATCATCGCCATCGACCTGGCCACCGGGAAGCGGCGCTGGGTGTCGTCCGGGCACAGCGCCAGCAAGGTCGAGCTGATCCGCCGGGACGAGCAGGGACTGCTGGCCTGGGAGACCGGCGACCGGCGGAAGCTGCCGCCGCGGCTGGTCCGGATCGACCCCGCCACCGGCACGGTCAGTCCGGTGGCCGAGGGGCCGCTGTCGGCCGGCTTCGAGGGCGAGGACGCCAAGGTCCTGGAGCGGGACGGGGTTGTGGTGATCGTGCCGTGGAAGCACGTCGTGGCGGACCGCGCGATCACCGTACTGCGCTGAGGAGGGGCGGTCCGGGTGGACCGCCCCTCCTCGTCGAACCTGATCAGCCGACCACGGCGATCAGCTGCGCGTCCCTGAGCACCGCGGGTTCCGGCTGCTCGGCGACCTTGCGCCCCTTCGCGTCGACCAGCAGCAGGACGTGGCCGCCGCCGTCCTCGACCCGGACCACCATCGAGCCGTCCGCCTGGAAGAACACCTGCTTGAGCGCACGACCGCCGAGCGGCAGGTCGACCACCCTGCCGGTCGCTGTCTCGAGCACCGCGTTGACCCGCAGGAGGCGACCGACGTCGCCGGCGTCCTCACCCTTCCTGATGCGGAAGAGAGCGATCCGGGTGGCATCGGGAGCGAGGCTGGCCACCTGGTGGGACTGCCAGGCACCGGTCTCGGAAAGACCGGGCACGGCACGCTGCTTCCTGCCGTCGGTGTCGTACAGGGCGACACCGGCGTCCGTGTTCATCGCGATGGTCCGGCCGTCCGCCGACCAGATCGCGTGGCATGCATCCGGACGGCTGCTCCACCACCGCACCGTGCGCCGGTCGCTGGCGGTGTCGAGCACGCCGACCTTGTCCGGCCCGCCGGTCGCCAGGACCGTCTGGAACAGCAGGTGCCGCGAGTCCGGCGACCAGGTGGGCGTGATGCAGTACTCGTCGACGTCGCTCACCATCGACTGCTTGTTCGAGCCGTCGATGTCGGAGACGTAGAGCGTGCCGACATCCTTGGCGTCGAAGCCCCGCTCCACCCAGGCGAGCCGCCGACCGTCCGGTGAGACGCTGGCGTTGCTCAGGGCCCAGATCTTCGGCAGCGCGGCCAGGGTGGTCGGCTGCAGGCCGGGACGCCAGGACCGTAGCCGCACCGTCGGCGAGCCCCCAGACCCCTGAGCCGGGCCGTAGAAGAGCCGGCCGAACGTCGCGCCGGCGGCGGGCGCGCCGCTGGCCGTGCTCGGGTCGGTCGACGGCTCCCGGGAGGGCTGCGGGGTCGGGGTCACCTCGACCGGCGGCCAGCTGCTGGTGATCGACGGGCCGGCCGGCGCGGGTGCCGGTGCCTGGCCGTTCGGGCGGATGGCGAGCGCGGTCCCGGTCGCGGCGGCCAGCACCACCAGGGCGGCGGCCGAGGTGGCGACGGCCCGCTGGATGCCGAGCCGGCGCGAGGTGCGCAGGGCCCGGTTCCGCAGGTCGACCGGGGTGACCTCCTCGGCCAGCTCGGCCAGATCGAGGCGAAGGCGGTCCTGGTTCATCGGGCGCTTCCTTCCGTGACGTAGAGCTGGGCGAGTTCCGGGGCGACGGTGCGCAATTTGGCCAGGGCCTTCGAGGTCTGGCTCTTGACGGTGCCGACGGTGACGCCGAGCAGGTCGGCGGCCTCGGTCTCGGTGCGGTCCTCGAAGAACCGCAGCACCAGCACGGCCCGCTGCTTGGTGGAGAGCTTCGCCAGCGCGGCCCGAAGGGTCAGCCGGAGCGTGGTCTGCTGGGCGTGGTCGGGAGCCGGGTCGCCTCCGCGCGGCTCGGGCAGGTCACCCGGCATCGACTCGGCCACCCGGCGGCGCCGCCACCAGGAGACCTGCAGGTGGTACATGACCTTGCGGGTGTACGCCTCGGCGTTGCCGCTGGCGTGCAGCCGGCTCCAGGAACGGTGTGTCCGGGCCAGGGCGGACTGGACGAGGTCCTCGGCCAGGTGCTGGTCGCCGGTCAACAGGTAGGCCGAGCGCAGCAGTGCGGGGGTACGGGTTCGCACGAACGAGTCGAACTCATTCAGGAGAGGGTCCACACGAGCCGATCCTTGGGGTCAGGTGGTGCATCATCGTGACGCCTCCCAAGACGCCACCTCACACCCGCATGGTTGCCGGCCGGCTCACCGGTCTTTGACGATCTTGTTCAGTCCTGTGCCCGACACCCTCCTGGGAGAACTTGTTCTATCTTCACGCCATGGGTGCGTTGAAGCCGTGGCATCTGTTCGTCCTGGCCCTCTGCTGTCTGCTTCCCACGGCGGCAGCGGTCGCGGGCGGGGTGTGGGCGGTGCTCCGCTCCCGCCGGAAGGGTTAGCCGGCAGCAAAGGTGGAGTCGATCAATTGGAGCTGAACAGCGCTGAGTGGATGCCCGAAGAGGAGGTCTTCCGGGGAATCGCGGCTCGCGTCGCCGCTCTCGATTACAGCGACCAGGTCTTCGTCCGGCCCGGCCACCTCGACGCCGACGCCGACGCCGGAGCGTGGCGCGGCGCGACTGCCGCCGAGTACGACGCCGCGCTGGTCGAACACAGCTGAGGGGCCGCCCGTCGCCTCAGAGGTACAGGCAGAACGGGTGGCCGGCCGGGTCGAGGTGGACGCGGACGTCGTCCTGGGGTTGGAAGTCGGCCACCGTGGCGCCCACGGACACCGCGTGCGCCGACGCCGCGTCGAGGTCGTCGACCTTGATGTCGAGGTGCGCCATCATCTGCGGCTCGCCCGGGCCGGCCGGCCAGACCGGCCGCACGTACGCGGGCTCCGTCTGGAACGAGAGCCCGGCCCCGCCCGCCGGCGCGACCAGGGTGACCCAGTCCGGCTCGTCGTCCCGCCGCGACCACCCGAGCAGGCGTTCGTAGAACGCGGCAAGCTCCCGTGCGTCGGGCGAGTCCAGCACCGTGGCAGTCAGCGTCATCCGGGGCCTCTCATCCATGCCCCTCTTCCTACCCACGCCGACGGCGATCAGCCGAATAGGATCGCCCAGCCGGCTCGGCGCCCCGTACGCTGCGGCAATGCTGCTTCGCATGTCGACACTGCTGCTCCGGACCCTCCGCGAGGACCCGGCCGACGCCGAGGTGCCGAGCCACCGGCTCCTGCTCCGCGCCGGCTACGTCCGCCGCGCCGCGCCGGGGGGCTACACCTGGCTGCCGCTGGGCAAGCTCGTGCTGGACCGGGTCACCGAGATCGTCCGCGCGGAGATGGCGGCGATCGGTGACCAGGAGGTGCACTTTCCGGCGCTGCTGCCGGCCGAGCCGTACCGGACCAGCGGGCGGTGGACGGAGTACGGCGACGACATCTTCACCCTCGAGGACCGCAAGGGCGCCGAGCACCTGCTCGCCCCGACCCACGAGGAGATGGCCGCGCTGCTGGTGAAGGACCTGTTCAGCTCCTACCGGGACTTCCCGGTGACGCTGTTCCAGATCCAGACGAAGTTCCGGGACGAGGCCCGGCCCCGGGCCGGCCTGCTGCGCGGGCGCGAGTTCCTGATGAAGGACGCCTACTCCTTCGACCTCGACGAGGCGGGGCTCCAGGCCGCCTACGACCGGCACCGCGACGCGTACCAGCGGATCTTCACCCGGCTCGGGCTGGACTTCACCGTGGTGCACGCGATGTCCGGGGCGATGGGCGGCTCGGCGTCGGAGGAGTTCCTGGCCGCCACGCCGGTCGGCGAGGACACCTACGTCGGCTGCACCACCTGCGACTACGCGGCCAACACCGAGGCCGTGGTGACCCGGGCGCCGGCGGCCGGCGACCCGGACGCGCACCCGGCCACGGAGGTGCACGACACCCCGGAGACGCCGACCATCGCGTCCCTGGTCGAGCTGGCCAACGCCCGCGCGCTGGCCGGCCGGACCGGCTGGACCGCCGCCGACACGCTGAAGAACCTGGTGCTGGCCGTACGCCGGCCGGGCGCCGAGCGGGCGGAGCTGCTGGTGATCGGCCTGCCCGGCGACCGGGAGGTGGACCTGAAGCGGGTCGAGGCGGCGCTGGCCCCGGCCACCGTGGCGGTCTTCGACGACTGGGCGGCGCACCCGGAGCTGGTCCGGGGCTACCTCGGGCCGCAGATCCTCGCCAAGCACGACGTCCGCTATCTGGTCGACCCCCGGGTGGTCACCGGCACCGCCTGGCTGACCGGCGCGAACGAGCCGGGCCGGCACGCCACTGACGTGGTCTGCGGGCGGGACTTCACCCCGGACGGGACGATCGAGGCCGCCGAGGTGCGCCGGGGTGACCCCTGCCCGGCCTGCGACGACGGTGAGCTGACCATACGGCGGGGCATCGAGGTGGGGCACATCTTCCAGCTCGGCCGCCGGTACACCGACGCCTTCGCGGTCGACGTGCTCGGCGCCGAGGGCAAGCCGGTCCGGCCCACCATGGGCTGCTACGGGATCGGCGTCTCGCGGGCCGTCGCGTCGGTCGCCGAGCAGCACCACGACGATCGAGGGCTGGTCTGGCCGGCCGAGGTTGCGCCGTGCGACGTACACCTGGTGGCGGCCGGAAAGGGGCCGCAGCTCGACGCGGCGCTGGAGCTCGGCGGGCGCCTCTCCGCCGCCGGCCTGCGGGTGCTGGTCGACGACCGCACCCACGTCTCGGCCGGGGTGAAGTTCACCGACGCCGAGCTGATCGGCATTCCGCGCGCCGTCGTGGTCGGCCGCCGGCTGGCCGAGGGGTACGTCGAGCTGCGTGACCGGGCCTCCGGTGAGCGGATCGAGTTGCCGGTGGACGGCCTGGTCGAGCGGCTGCTCGACGAGCCGCGTGGGGCGCGCCGCGACCGGGTGTAGCGGACGCGCCACGGGGTACCGCAGTCGGATCGACCGAGGTGTTTCGGAGGCTCTCATGTACCGGGTCAGTGACGTGATGACCAAGCAGGTGGTCTACCTGCCCGCGGAGACTCCCCTGGACGAGGCGGCCAGGGTGATGAAGGAGTCGGACATCGGCGACGTGGTGGTCACCGACGGAGCCACCCTCGCCGGCATGCTGACCGACCGCGACATCGTGGTGCGGGCGGTGGCCGAGCGGGCCGACCCGGGGAGCACCACGATCGGTTCGATCGTCACCCGCGAGGTGGTCATGATCGAGCAGCACTGCACCGCGGGCGAGGCGGCCGCGCTGATGCGCGAGCGCAACATCCGGCGGGTGCTGGTCTGCGACAACGACCGCAAGCTGGTCGGCATCGTCTCCCTCGGCGACCTTGCCATGCAGCTCGACCCGAACTCCGCGCTGAGCGACATCAGCGAGGCCGCCCCGAACATGTGATCCGCCCGACCCGGTGCCCTCCCGGCCGACCCCGGAGGGCGCCGGGTTCCCGGCGGTAGCCTGGCGGTCATGTCCGAGATGCCGAGCAAGCTGGCCGAGATCGTCGACGAGTTCGCCGCCGCCCCGCGCGACGTGGTGCTGGAGATGCTGCTGGAGTTCTCCGACGTGATCCCGCCGCTGCCCGAGGGGGTGGACCGGGAGGACCTGGAGCAGGTCCCGGAGTGCCAGACCGCCTTCTTCCTGCGGGCCGAGGTCAACCCGGACAAGACCGTGAGCACGATCTTCGACTGCCCGCCGGAGGCGCCGACCACCCGGGCGTTCGCCGGCATCCTCGCCGAGGGGCTGGCCGGGGCGACCGCCGAGGACGTGCTGGCCGTTCCGGACGACCTCTACCAGCGGATGGGCCTGGCCCAGGCGATCAGCCCGCTGCGGGTCCGCGGCGGCACCGCCATCCTGGCCCGGCTGAAGCGCCAGGTCCGGGAACAGATCTCCTGATCGACGGGTTGTCGCTGGTCATGGAGATCGAGATCTACGCCGACGTCGTCTGCCCCTGGTGCTGGATCGGCAAGCGCCGGCTGGAGCAGGCCCTGGCGAGCTACGACGGCGAGGTGACCGTCCGGTACCGGCCGTTCCAGCTCGACCCGACGCCGGTGACCGAGCCGCGACCGCTGATCGAGGCGCTGGGCGCGAAGTTCGGCGGCCGGGACAAGGCCGAGGGCATGGCCGCTCACGTCACCCAGGTCGCCAAGGGCGCGGGGATCGACATGCACTTCGACCGCGCGGTGGCCGCGAACACCTTCGAGGCGCACCGGCTGGTCCGGTTCGCCACCGAGCGGGGCCGGGCCGCCGAGCTGGTCGAGCGCCTCTACCGGGCGCACTTCCAGGACGGGATCGACGTCGGGTCGACCGACGCGCTGGTCGAGCTGGCCGCCGAGGTGGGCCTGGACGAGACCGAGGCCCGCGAGTATCTGGAGTCGAACCTCGGCCGCCGCGAGGTGGCCGCCGACCTGAGCGCCGCCCACCAGCTCGGCGTCTCCAGCGTGCCGACCTTCGTGCTGGCCGGGAAGTACGCCGTGACCGGCGCCCAGGAGCCGGAGACCCTGCTCGCCGCCCTCCACGAGGTGGCGCAGCGCGAGGCGGCCGCCTGATGTTTCACGTGGAACAAGATCGATGCGAGTGATGGCCTAGGCCGGCCGGGCCAGGTCCTCCACCACCGTTGCCCCGGGCAGCGCGCCGAGCGCCGGCCCGGGCAACGCGATCTTGCTGTGCCGTACGCCGGATCCGATGATCACGTGCGGCGTGGCGATCACCCGCGAGTCGACCAGGATCGGCCAGTCCTCGGGAAGCCCGATCGGGGTGATCCCGCCGTACTCCATCCCGGTCAGCTCCACCGCGTCGGCCATCGGCGCGAAGCTCGCCTTGCGCACGTCGAGCAGCCGGCGGACCACGCCGTTCACGTCGGCCCGGGTGGTGGCGAGCACGATGCAGGCCGCGTACCGGGTCTCGCCGCCCCGCTTGCCGGCGACCACCACGCAGTTGGCCGACTCCTCCAGCCCCACCTCGTACGCCGCGCAGAACGCCGCCGTGTCGGCCAACTCGGCGTCGATCGGGGCGACCAGCACGTCGTCCACGTCCACCGGCGCCTCGTCCGGCCACCGCTCGATCGCCGCGGCGACCGGCGCCGCCAGCAGGTCCAGTCGGGTACGGGCGGGCTCGGTCTTCAGCGTCCCCATCACGGGTGCGATCCTCGCACCCGCCGGGCGACACCGCTCACCGACGTCCCGACCGGCCCGGATGCCGGACGTCAGCTGCCGGTGAGGAACGCGTTCTCGCGGGCGAACGTCCGGTCCTGGTGGACCGCCAACTCCTCGGCCCGCACCTGCTCGGCGCGGTGGGTCTCCACGTCCTCGATGCCGTGCCGGACCCCGAGCCGGATCACGCCGTAGAGGAAGACGAAGCCGAAGACGTACAGGATCACGGTGGTGAGGAAGACCAGCATGCGGCCACGGTAGGGCGGCCCGGAACCGCAAGAGGTTTCATCTCCGGCCGGTTCCCCCGTACGTGTCGGCGAGGTGGTCGGCCCAGGTCCGGGCGCCGGTCGGGGTGGCGGTCGTGGTGAGCCCGCCGGCGCGCAACTCGCGGCCGAGCCGACCCGGGATCCGCACCGGCAGCAGTGGACGCCGCGACCGCCGGACCTGCCGCCAGGCGCGGACCGCCTCGTCGTAGCGGAGCACCTCCGGGCCACCGAACTCCTCGATCCGGCCCGACGGGCCGGCGGCCAGCATCGCGGCGAGCCGGCCCGCCACCTCCTCGGGGTCGACCGGCTGGGCGAGCACCGCCCGGTCCCCGAGCACCGGGCCGAACCGGCTCGCGGCCCGCAGCAGCTCCTCCAGGAACTCCGGGAACTGGGTGGCCCGCAGCACGCTCCACGGCACCGGCCCGGCGGCCACCACCTGCTCGGCGGCGAGCTTGTGCCGGTAGTAGCCGAGCGGCACCCGGTCGACGCCGACGATCGAGACGTACACCAGGTGGCCGACCCCGGCGTGCCCGGCGGCCAGCACCAGCCGGCGGGTGCCCAGCACGTCGATCTCGTGGGTCCGCCGGTTCGGCGAGGTGGCCAGGTGGAGCACCGCCTCGACCCCGTCGACCGCCGCGGCCAGCCCTTCGCCGGTGGCCAGGTCGGCCGCCACCCACTCCACTCCGGCGTCGCTACGGGCCCGGCGGCTCACCGCGCGGACGACATGCCCCTCGTCGCACAGCCGGGGCAGCGCCACCCGCCCGAGCCGTCCGGTCGCCCCGGTCACCAGCACCCGCATCGCCGCTCCTCTCCCGCGTCCGTCCACCGGACGGGCCGGCCGGCCGGATCGTGACGCCCGGCCTTCCGTGCCCCGATCCTGCGGTTCCGGGCCAGGCGGCGCGGGCGGATCCGGTGGTCAGGCGGTCGCGGCCGGCCGGCGCACCACGCGGCCGGCGAGCAGCACCCCCAGCAGCCCGCAGCCGGCCGCCACGGCCAGCGTCGTCGCGTAGCTCGCCCGGCCGGGCGCCGAGCCGGCGGCCAGCACGGCCCCGGTCAGCGCCAGCACGGTGGCGGCGGAGAGCGAGTCGCCCAGTTGCAGCGCCGAGCTGTTCCGGCCCTGCTCGGCGGGGGCGGACAGGTCCAGGGTGAGCACCGACAGGGACGGGTAGAGCAGCCCCATGCCAAGGCCGGCGACAGCCCAGGCCAGCACCGCGAGCGCCACCGGCAGGGCCGGCAGGAGGGCCAGCGCGACGCCGGCCGTGCCGACGGCGATGCAGGTCAGCCCGGTCCGCGGCAGGGTGGCGGCGGACCGCGGCGCGGCGATCCGGCCCTGGATCCAGGAGCCCACCGACCAGGAGAGCGCGCCGACGGTCAGCACCAGCCCCGCCGCGGTCGGCGAGAAGCCCCGCTCCCGGGACAGCATCAGCGGGATCACCACCTCCGCCCCGGCGAACGCCGCCGAGGCCAGGCCGCGCAGGCCGATCACCGTCGGCAGCCCCCGCGCGGCCCGCAGGAACCCGGCGGGCAGCAGCCGCGGTACGCAGAACAGCAGCCCGACCAGCGCCGCGGCGATCAACCCGGCGGCGAGTGCGCCGCGCTGCTGCCCCCCGTAGTGCAGCAGTGCGGCGCTCGCCCCCGCCCCGCAGGCCCAGCCGATCCGGGCCAGCGCGCCGACCGGCGGCCGGGTCGGCACGGCCGCGTCCAACGCCCGCAGGCCGGGCTGGACCAGCAGCACCGCCGGCACCGCGACCGCCGGCACCGCGAGGAACACCCAGCGCCAGCCCAGGTGCTCGACGATCAGCCCGGCCAGCGCCGGACCGACCAGCGACGGGACCACCCAGGCGGCGGCGAACGCGGCGAACACCCGCCGCCGCAGGTCCTCCGGGTACGCCTGCCCGACGATCACGTAGAGGGCGACGGAGAGCAGCCCGGAGCCGAAACCCTGCACGACCCGCCCGACGACCAGTACCTCCATGGTGGGCGCGGCGCCCGCCACCACCAGGCCGGCCACGAACCAGGCCACCCCGTGCCACATGGCCGGGCGCGGCCCCCGGGCGTCGCACCAGATGCCGGAGGCGACCATGGCCACCACCCCGGAGGCGAACGGGCCGCCGAAGGCGAGCGCGTAGAGCCCGAGCCCGTCCAGCGTGCGGGCGACCGTCGGCATGGCGGTACCCACCGCGAGGGCCTCGAAGGCGAGCAGCGACACCAGGGCGACGCTGCCCACGGTCATCGCCCGCAGCCGCGGCGACCAGAGGTGTGTGGGCGGGGCCGGCGCTGCGGCGGTGGCGGTCGACATGGGCTCAAGCCTCTGACCTCAACCGGGATTGAGGTCAACGGTGAGCCGCGTCTCGTCAGGCCGACTCCAGCGCCTCACCCACCCCCTTCACCAGTCCCGAGTAGTGCTGGTCGGCCAGGAGGTGCCCGGCGGTGATGACCAGGGCCAGCGGCCACTCGATGACCTGGAGCGCGGCGAGCACGCCCAGCCCCGCGTAGTAGGTCAGCTTGTCCGGCGGTGGCACGGCCACCTCGCCCAGCATCGGGATCTCCACCCGCCGGCAGTACGTCTTGATCATTTCCCGCGACCCGTTGAGGTTTCGTGTCAGCGTGCTCATCCGCGCCTCCCCGGTTCCGACGACGACATCGCTGTCCAAGCGGCATTCCACCGGCATCCCCGTCCATGCCCCGGGCAGTGCGGAAACTTCCCCCGCCCGAGGGGCATAACGGACGCTGCGCCGGGAAGTCGGGCCGCCGGGACCAGGTACGGGAGGCGAAATGGCGTACGGCTGTTGCGGCGGGAGCACCGGAAAGCGGGGCCGGCAGCCCGGCCGTACGCCTCGATGACCTCGCTGGGCCGCGTCGCCGGCCTCCTGCTGTCGCCGGCCGCCGTGCCCGACGCGGTGGCCCGGGTCGCGCGTACCGTCGCCACCGCCGTGCCGGACAGCGTCGCCGACGCGGCGGGGAGCGTGGGCGCGGCGGCGACCCGGGTGGCCCGCCTCGCCGGGCTGACCCGGCGACGGGTCTGGTCGCGCGACGGCCGCCACCACATCGAGGTGCACGGCGTCTGCCAGGACGGCGGGGACCGGCTGGCCCGGCAGGTCGAGGCGGCGCTGGAGGCGCAACCCGGGGTGGCCTGGGCCCGGGTCAACGCGCCGTCGGGCCGGGTGGTCGTGGCGGTCGAGGAGCCGAAGCCGAAGCTGCGCGACCTGATCGCCACCGTGGCGCGGACCGAGCGGAGGTGCCCGCACGAGCCGGACCCGGAGATCCCGCCGCCGCATCCGCCCGAGGAGGGGCCGCGCACTCCCCGCACCCTGGGCGCGCTGGCCTCGGACGCGCTCGGCCTGACCATCTCGGCGGCCACCCGGATCCTGCCGTTCGCCCCGGTCCCCGGCGAGGTGGCCGGCTTCCTCGCCGCGGTCGACCTGCACCCGAAGCTGCACGCGCTCGCCGACCGGGGGCTGCGCGCCGATCCCCGCGCCGACCTCCTGTTCCCGCTCGCTGAGGCGGTGGTCCAGGGCCTCACCGGCGGCTGGGCCGGCATCGTGCTCGACGGCGCGCAGCGGGTGGTGCAGTGGGGCGAGGCGCGGGCCCAGCTCGCCGCCTGGGCGAAGGCGGAGCCGAGGCTGACCGGCGAACCGGACCGCGCGGTCGCCCGGGTGCCGGCCGGCGAGCGGCCCTGCCCCAAACCGAACGGCCCGGCCGAGCGCTACGTGAGCCGGGCGCTCGCCGCCGGCGCGGCCGCCGGTGCGGCGGCATTGCCGGTGGCCGGCGGGAAGCGGGCCGCCGCGCTGGCCCTGTCGTCGCTGCCCAAGGCCCCGGGCAGCGGCCGGGAGGGGTACGCCGCCCAACTCGGCCGGATGCTCGCCCGGCGCGGCGTCATCGCCATGGACCGCCGGGTGCTGCGCGAGCTGGACCGGATCGACACGGTGCTGCTGGACGCCGCCGTGCTCGGCTCCGACCGGGGTGTGCTGGCCGACCTCGCGCCGCTCTCCGGTGCGGACACCGGCCAGGTGGCCGCCCGGGCGTTCGCGCTGTTCGACCCGGCCGCCCCGGAGGCCGTCCGGAACGCCGACGGCTGGCGGCTCGGGCCGCTGGACCGGATGGACGTGGCGAACCCCGGGGACACCCCGGACAGCACGAGGCTGCGCGCGGACGGTGGCCGGCTGCTCGGGCTGGCCGAGGGCAGGCGGCTCGCCGCCGTGCTGCGGGTCGAGCCGGAGCCCGTCCCCGGGGTGGAGGCCCTGGCGACCGCCACCCGCCACGCCGGCCTGCGGCTCGTGGTCGCCGGCGACGACGACGGCCGGTACGACTTCGCCGACGCCCTGGTGCCCGGCGGTCCCCGGCTCGCCGACTCGGTCCGCGACCTGCAACGCGAGGGCGCCGCGGTGCTGGTGGTCTCCGGCGACCGGGCCGCGCTCGGCGCCGCCGACTGCGGGCTGGGCGTCTCCGCCCCGGAGGACCTGCCGCCCTGGGGCGCGCACCTGCTGGTCGGCGACGACCTGCGGGTCCCCGCGCTGCTCATCGACGCGACCGGGGTGGCCCGGCGGATGACCACGCAGAACATCCGGATCGCGATGGCCGGTACCGGGCTGGGAGCGCTCGGCGCGTTCACCGCCGACCGGGAGCGGCTGCCCGTGCGGACCCTCGCCGCGGTGAACGGGGCCGCCGCGCTCGCCTTCGCGCACGGCGTCTGGCGGGCCCAGCGGCTGCCGGACCGCACCCGTACGCCGGCGCCCGCGCTCACCGCCTGGCACCTCATGCCGGTGGAGACCGTCCTCGACCAGCTCGGCAGCCACGCCGAAGGGCTGACCGGGGAGGAGGTGACCCGCCGCCGACGCGCCGTGGCCGCGGACGGGCACGGCCCGGCCGGGTTGCTCCGCGCGTTCGCGGACGAGCTGTCCAACCCGCTCACCCCGGTGCTCGCCGCCGGGGCGGTGCTCTCCGCCACGTTCGGCTCGCTGGTCGACGCCGCGCTGGTCGGCGGGGTGGTGGGCGGCTCGGCGCTGATCGGCGCGGTGCACCAGCGCAACACCGAGCGCTCGCTGGCGGCGCTGCTGTCCCGCTCGGCGGTGACCGCCCGGGTGCTGCGCGACGGCGCGGAGCAGGTGGTGGCCGCGGAGGAACTGGTGGCCGGGGACGTGGTCGCGGTGGGGCCGGGCGACGCCATCCCGGCCGACTGCCGGGTGCTGACCAGCGACGGGTTGGAGGCCGACGAGTCGTCGCTGACCGGCGAGTCGCTGCCGGTCGGCAAGACCGCCGAGCCGGTCGTGGCCGCGGCGGTCGCCGAACGGCACTCGATGCTCTACGAGGGCACCACGGTCGCCGCCGGGCACGGCACCGCCGTGGTCGTGGCCACCGGCGAGGAGACCGAGGCGGGACGGAGTCTCGCCCTGGCCCGGCAGGCGCCCCCGGCCAGCGGGGTGGAGAGCCGGCTCGGAAAGCTGACCAACGCCGCCGTGCCGCTGGCCGCGGGTTCGGCGATCGCGGTGGCCGGGGCGGGGCTGCTCCGGGGCGTACCTCTGGTGGAGACGGCGGCGACCGCCGCGAACCTGGCCGTGGCCTCGGTGCCCGAGGGGCTGCCGTTCCTGGTCAGCGCCGCGCAGCTGGCGGCGGCGCGGCGGCTGGCCGAGCACGGCGCGCTGGTCCGCAACCCGCGGACCATCGAGGCGCTGGGCCGGGTCGACGTGCTCTGCTTCGACAAGACCGGCACCCTCACCGAGGGGAAGCTGCTGCTGGCCGGGGTGGGCGGCGGCGACGACCGGTACTCCCCGCCGGACCAGCTGGACGGCCCGCTCCGGCTGACCCTGGCCGCGGCGCTGCGGGCCACCCCCGCGGCGGCCGACCCGGACGAGCTGCCCCAGCAGACCGACCGGGCGGTACGCCGCGGCGCGGGCACCGCCGGCGTGGTCGAGCAGACCGGCGCGCCGGACTGGGCCGCGGTGGGCGGGCTGCCGTTCGAGCCGTCCCGGGGCTACCACGCCACGGTCGGCCGCACCGCCGACGGGCTGCTGCTCAGCGTGAAGGGCGCGCCCGAGTCGGTGCTGCCGCGGTGCGCGGCGACGCGGACCGCCCGGGGCGACACGCCGCTGGACCCGGCCGGCCGGGACGCGCTGCACGCGATGCTCGCCGAGCGGGCCGGGGCCGGGCACCGCGTCCTGGCCGTGGCCGAGTGCCCGGTGGGCGCCGAGTCGGTGACCGACGAGCAGGTCGACGGGCTGGTCTTCGTCGGCTTCCTGGCGATCGCCGACGGGGTGCGGGACAGCGCCGCGCCCGCGGTGCGGCGGATCCGGCAGGCCGGTGTGCACACCGTCATGATCACCGGAGACCACCCGGCCACCGCCGAGGCGATCGCCGCCACCATCAGCCCCGACCACGGGGAGCAGCGGGTGGTCACCGCCACCGAGCTGGACCGGCTCGACGACGAGTCCCTCGCCGAGCGGATCATGGCCACCGACGTGGTGGCCCGCTGCACCCCGGCGCACAAGGTGCGGATCATCCAGGCGCTGCAACGCCGGGGCCGGACGGTGGCGATGACCGGCGACGGCGCCAACGACGCCCCGGCGATCCGGCTCGCCGACGTGGGCATCGCGCTCGGCCAGCGCGGCACCCCGGCGGCCCGCGCCGCCGCCGACCTGGTGGTCACCGACGACCGGCTCGAGACGATCATCGCCACCCTGGTGGAGGGGCGGGCCATGTGGTCGTCGGTCCGCCACGCGCTGAGCATCCTGGTCGGCGGCAACCTCGGCGAGATCGCGTTCAGCGTGCTGACCGCCGCCGGCACCGGCCGGTCGGCGCTCACCGGCCGGCAACTGCTCCTGGTCAACCTGCTCACCGACCTGGCGCCGGCGCTGGCCATCGCGGTCCGCCCGCCCGCCTCCGACCGGGCCGACCACCTGCTGCGGGAGGGACCGGACACCTCGCTGGGCGAGACGCTGACCCGGGAGATCGCGCTCCGGGCCGGTGCCACCACGCTGGGTGCGACCGCCGGCTGGACACTCGCCCGGTGGACCGGCCGGGAGCGCCGGGCCGCCACGGTCGCGCTCGCCTCGCTGGTCGGCACCCAGCTCGGCCAGACCGTGCTGGCCGGCGGCACCAGCCCCGCCGTGCTGGCCTCCACCGCCGCCTCGATCGGCGTCCTGGTCGCCGTGGTGCAGACGCCCGGGGTCAGCCAGTTCTTCGGCTGCACCCCCCTCGGCCCGGTGGGCTGGAGCATCGCCGCCGGCTCCGCGCTCGGCGCCACCTTCGCCAACGGCGCGCTGACCCGGCTGGTCGACCGCCTTCCGCAGCCCGGCCTCCGCCCGCACGGCGAGCCCGCTCAGGGGTACGGCGAGGGGCATGACGCCTGAGGTGACCTTCATCGGCTTCCGCTCTCCGCTGCGGCACTTCGTCGAGGAGGCCCGGCGGCGCGGCTTCATCCGGCAGGTACGCACCATCCACCGGGGCGAGACCGTGCCGCTGACACCCTGAGCCGCTGCCCCTGACGCGGCTCGCCGCCCCGACCGGCGCGGGCCGGAGGGGCGGCGAGCGGTGTTCCGGTCGCGGTCAGGAGCGCTCGGAGATCGCCTCGATGAGGTCGCCCACGGGGCGTTCCGGCAGCGAGCGGGCCACGTCGGCGACGGCCACGATGCCGACGAGCTCGTGCCCGTCGATCACCGGGAGCCGGCGTACCTTGTGCTCGCCCATGGTCCGCAGGATCTCGGCCGCGTCGTCGTCCGCGCCGATGGTCACGGCCTCGCCCTGGGCCAGCTCACCGGCGGTCACGGCGGCCGGATCCTTGCCCTGGGCCAGCACCTTCACCACGATGTCCCGGTCGGTCACCATGCCCTTGAGGCGGTTGTCGTCGCCGCAGATCGGCAGCGAGCCCACCCCGAGCTCGGCCATCCGTCGGGCGGCGGTCCGGAGGTCGTCCTGCTCCCGGACACAGCTCACGTTGCTGGTCATGATTTCGCGTGCGGTCGGCATTGGCATGACACCTCACTTTCGGGGGGTTGTTACCCGTACCTCCTACCCCCGCCAGCCGGAGCCATGCCGACGACATGCACGGCCGGCCGGTGGGAACACCCGCGGTGGAGGTGATCGAGATGTCGTTCGTGCAGATCATGGAGTACCAGACGGACCGCCCCGACGAAGTACGCCGACTCAACGAGGAGTGGACACGCGAGCACCCGTCCCCCGGGCCCGCCCGGGTGACCTTCGCGGAGGACCGGGAGCGGCCCGGCCACTACGTCATCGTCGCCGAGTTCGACAGCTACGAGCAGGCCATGGCGCACAGCGGCCGCCCCCAGACCGGCGCGTACGCCGAGCGCATCCGCCAACTCGCCAGCGGCGAACCCCGGTACGTCAACCTGGACGTGACGCAACAGCAGACGTAAAGCGGTCGATCGAGGACCGGCACGGCGGCTAGGGTGCCGCCGTGCCGTCACCTCGCCTGGAGCAGATCACCCCGGACAACGTCCTGGCCGCCTGCGCGATCGCCGTCCGTCCCGACCAGGAGGGGCTGGTCGCGCCGGTCGCCCGGTCGCTCGCCGAGGCGTACGCCCAGCCGGCGGTCGCCTGGCCCCGGCTGATCGTCGACGACGACCGGCCGGTGGGCTTCCTGATGGGCTTCCTCGACATCCGGTGGCGTCACGATCCGACCGACGTCCGGTCCGGCCTGTGGCGGCTGAACATCGCCGCGGACCAGCAGGGCCGGGGCTACGGGCGGTTCGCCGTGGCGGCGCTCGCCGACGAGTTGCGCCGCCGGGGCACGGACCAGATGTTCGTCACCTGGGCACCCGGCCCGCACGGCCCGGAACGCTTCTACGGCCGCCTCGGCTTCCGGCTCACCGGCGAGCTGAGCGGCGACCAGGTGGTCGGCGAACTGGCCCTCTGACGGGTCAGTGCCAGGTGGCGGCGGCCCGCCGCAGCCGGTCGTTGATCGCCCGGCCCACGCCGACCTCGGGGACCGGCTCGGCGACGATCTCGGTCACCCCGGTCGCGTCGAGCCGGTGCAGGGCGTCGAAGAGCCGCGCGGCCGCCGCGGTCAGGTCACCCTCGGGCGACAGCACCTCCACCGCCGCCCAGTCACCCCGCGCCGGCGGCTCCCGGAAGGCCAGGAACCCCCGCCGGCCGCCGTCCCCCTCGGCCGCCGCGCCCAACCGCAACGGGGTACGCGGGGCGTAGTGCGCGGCCAGCGTCCCGGGCGCCACCGGCTGCCCCGAGCTGCCCGGGCGCACCTCGACCGGTCCGACCGCCTCGACCAGCGCCTCCACCGGCAGCGCGCCCAGCCGGAGCACCACCGGCCGCTCGCCCCGGGCGTCCACGATGGTCGACTCGATCCCGCACCGGGTCGGCCCGCCGTCGAGCACCACGTCCACGGCGCCACCCAGCCCGGCCACCACGTGCTCGGCGCGGGTCGGGCTCAGCTGCCCGAACCGGTTGGCGCTGGGCGCGGCCACCGGCACCCCGGCGGCGGCGATCAACGCCCGCGCGGACGGCTCGTCCGGCACCCGGACCGCCATGGTGTCCAGGCCGGACGTGACGATCGGCGGGATCACCGCCGGCCGGTCCACGATCAGGGTGAGCGGGCCGGGCCAGAAGCGCTCGACCAGCGCGGCCACCGCCGGCGGCACCGCGCCGACCAGGCCGGGCAGGTCGGCGGCATCGGCCAGGTGGCTGATCAGCGGGTCGAAGCTCGGGCGGGCCTTCGCCTCGAAGATCCGGGCCGCCGCCCGGGCGTCCAGCGCGTTCGCGCCCAGCCCGTAGACGGTCTCGGTGGGGAAGGCGACCAGCCCGCCGGAGCGCAGGACGGCGGCGGCCTCGGCGATGCCGCTGCCAGCCGGCAGGACGCGCGGGGATCCGGTGCTCACGCACCGACGCTAGCCTGCGGGGGGCGGCGGCCCGGCACTACCCTGCCTCCATGGGCAGGCGGCTGGCGCTCGCGGTGGCCGGCGTCCTCGTGCTGGTCGGCTGTCTGGGCCTGCTGACCGCCGTGCCGGCCGTCCAACGGGCCCTCTCGCCGCACGCCGAGCCCACGCCCCTCCCGCTCCGCCTCGCCGGCCCCCGCTACGACGACCTCACCGTCGACCTCAACCCCGGCCGGTACGCCGTCTGGGCCACCCGGCCGACCAGCGCCCCCGACCGCGACCGGTGCCGGGTGACCGGCCCGGACGGGCGGCCGGTGCCGGCGGACGAGCCCGGGCACGTGGTCGAGTGGACCGAGGTGGCCACCGACGACACGACCTGGACCTGGGCGTCGACCTTCGCCGCCCCGGCCGCCGGCAGCTACCGCCTCACCTGCCGGCTCGACCCCGACGCCCCCGGCCAGCAGTACGCGGTGACCCGGGAACCCGACCGCCGGCTCGCCCTGCGCCTTCAGCTGGCACTGTGGCGGGGACTGCTGGTGGCGGCCCTGCCGGCGGGCCTGGTGATCCTCGGCATGACGCTGACCTGGCGCCGCCGGGCGGACTGAACTCGTTTGCGGCCCGCGCCGGGGCCCGACCAGGATGGTCGCCGTGAGCCGGATGAGGATGCACGCCGACGAGGTGCGGACCGACGACGACCTGGTCCGCCGACTGCTCGCCGGGCAGTTCCCGCGCTGGGCCGACCGGCCGCTGCACCTCGTCCCCTCGTACGGGACGGACCATGACGTCTACCGGCTCGGCGACGACCTGGCGGTGCGGCTGCCCCGGATCGGCTGGGCCACGAAGCAGGCGGCCCGGGAGGCCGAGTGGCTGCCGTGGCTCGCCCCGCGCCTGCCGCTCGCCCTGCCCGTGCCGGTGGCCATGGGCCGCCCCGCCGAGGGCTACCCCTTCGACTGGTCGGTCTACGAGTGGCTGCCGGGTGAGAACGCCAACGCCGGCCTCGACGACCTGGACCGCGCGGCGGTCGACCTGGCCGCCTTCGTCGCGGCGCTGCGGCGGATCGACACCTCTGGCGCGTACCCCCGGCCGCCGCGTGCCCGGGGCGCCGACCTCGCCGAACTCGACGAAGGAGTCCGCGACGCCGTACGCCGGCTCGGCGACCGCGTCGACGGCGGCGCGGTGCTGCGGGCCTGGCAGGAGTCGCTGGACGCGCCGGCCTGGGACGGGCCGGGGGTCTGGCTGCACGGCGACCTGCTGCCCGGCAACCTGCTGGTGGTCGACGGCCGGCTCTCCGCGGTCATCGACTTCGGCGGGCTCAACGTCGGCGACCCGGCCTGCGACCTGCAGCCGGCATGGAACGTCTTCACCGGCTCCAGCCGCGCCCGGTTCCGGGCGGAGCTGGAGGTGGACGACGCCTCCTGGCTGCGCGGCCGGGGCTGGGCACTGCTCCAGGCGGTGATCGCCCTGCCCTACTACTGGGACACCAACCCGGGGATCGTCCGGCAGACCTCCCACGCGCTGCGCGAGGTGCTGGCCGAGGCCCGCTGAACGGCGCGCCCGCGGGTAGAAACGGTCGTGGTGCGCCGCCGACGACGGGCGGGCCCGAGGAGGGACGAATGACCGACGACGACCGCCCGCGCAAGCGCGTCGAGAGCGCCGACGACCTGGTCACCTGGCTGCAGTGGCTCGCCGACGACGTGGCCCGGGCCCCGGACGCCGTGGTGAACCTGGAACTCGACCAGTTCCTGGCGGCGTGTGCCACCCAGCTCCGCGACCGGGCGCGCCTCCAGCGCCGGGCCGGCCGACCCGGGCCGGCCCAGCCGTCCTGGCAACTCCTCGCCGACGTGCTGTACGACGCCGCCCACCACTACTGACCGTCGGACCCGTCGGTCGGGTCGGGCGCCGTGTCCGGCAGGGTGGGTGCGTCGGTGGGGTAGAGACCGGCGGCGAACCCGTACACCTGGTCGCCGGAGCGAGGGATCTGCGCGAAGCGGCGGACGAGCGCCTGGACCTCCGCCCAGAACGTCCGCACGTCCTCGATCGGGATGCGCGCGTGGACGAGCGTGCACCGCAGCTCGTCGGCGGCGTGGGCCGCGGCGGCCTCGGCGGCGGCCTCGGCGAGCCCGTTCATCCGCGCCACGACCTGCTTGTCCTCCGGCCGGTTGAGCACGCCGACGTAGAAGGTGCGGGCCACCCGGCCGTAGAACCGCTCCTCGATCGCCCGCACCCGTCGGGTCCGCACCACCCGGAGCAGCCCGGCGTCGACCAGCAGGTTCACGTGGTAGGCCACGCTGCTCTTCGGGCGGTCGACCGCGCGGGCCATCTCGTTGACCGTGGCGGCCCGCTCCAGGACCAGCTCCAGGAGGGTGCCGCGCAGCGGGTCGGCCAGCGCGCGCAACTGCTCGGGTGCGGTGACGACGAGCATCTCGTCGAGGTCGTAATCCGGGATCTGCTGATTGACCGACATTTCTCGACCGTTCTAGAATTCTGGATCATTCGATCACTCTGGTTCGTTGACAGGAGTCTAGAGATGGCGGACATCGTTCTCTTCCACCACATCCAGGGCCTCACCGACGGCGTACGCGCCTTCGCCGACCACCTGCGCGCCGGCGGGCACACCGTGCACACCCCCGACCTGTTCGACGGCGAACAGCCGGCGACCATCGAGGACGGCGCCGCGCTGACGAAGCGCATCGGCGGCGAGGTGCTCGACGAGCGGGCCGACCGGATCGTGGCCGACCTGCCGAAGGATCTCGTCTACGCCGGCTGCTCCTGGGGCGCCGCCACCGCGCAGCGGCTCGCCCAGACCCGGCCGGGCGCGCGCGGCGCCCTGCTCTACGAGTCCTGCCTGCCGGTCACCGGCGAATGGGCCGTCGGCCCGTGGCCGGACGGCGTTCCGGTGCAGATCCACGGCATGGACAAGGACCCGTTCTTCGCCCTGGAGGGCGACATCGACGCCGCCCGCGAGCTGGTGGGGATCGTCGGACCCGACCGGGGCGAACTGTTCGTCTACCCGGGCGCGGCACACCTGTTCACGGACAGCTCGCTGCCGTCCTACGACGCGGGCGCGACGGCGCTGGTGGTGCGGCGCTCGCGGGAGTTCCTCGACCGGCTGGGCTGACCGATCAGTGGCACAGCACCACCACGTTGGCGAAGAGACCGCACGACGCCACCGTCGCCAGCGCGATCGCGCCGGCCGCCCGGAACGCGACGTCGGCGCCACCGCGTCCGCGCCGGGTGACCGACAGCGTCTGCTCCAGGACGACCAGGAACACCCAACCGAACAGCAGCAGCGTGAGATAGAAGTCCCAGGCGGGGTTCCCGAACGCGCTCGCGTTGCCGTTGCCGCCGTAGTTGGGGCAGTCCTCGAAGCGGGTGATCGGCCGGAGGACCGCCAGCAACGAGGCGAAGAAGGCCCCACCGACGAGGCAGACCCAGAAGCCGCTGAGCCGGGACGCCCGCTGGCGGTCTTCGATCATCGCGTCAGCCTAGAGGCAGGCCGGTTCGAGTTCGACGTGGTTTGCAGAGCCGTCCTGCGCCAGGGAATCAGCCACGGGAATGGGGAGCCATGTCGACGCTTATCGGTTTGCCGCCTGCCAGCCAGATCGGCTAGGAAGCTTGCATGCTTAGGGGCAGCAAGGTCGGGCTCAGGGCCCGGCACGAGGACGACATCCCGATCCTGCGGGCCGAGCTCTACGACGACGTGGTCAACTCCTCGCGGGCCGGGGGCCAGCCGTGGCGGCCGATCACGCCCGGCTCAGAGGATCCGCGGCTCGTGGTGGACGACAAGGATCAGCGGAGCGTCTCGTTCTCCGTGGTGGAGCTGGACGGCGGCACACTGGTCGGCACCGCGACGCTGTGGGGCATCGACAACCACAACCGGTCCGCGCACATCGGCCTCGGACTGCGGCCGTCCGCCCGCGGCAAGGGCTACGGCACCGACGTGGTCGCGGTGCTGTGCCACTACGGTTTCGTGGTGCGCGGCCTGCAGCGGCTGCAGATCGAGACGCTGTCGGACAACGCCGCGATGCTGCGCTCCGCCGAGCGCAACGGCTTCGTCCGCGAGGGCGTGCTGCGCTCCTCGGCCTGGGTGATGGGCGAGTTCCTGGACGAGGTGCTGCTCGGGCTCCTCGCCCAGGACTGGAAGCCGGACTCGAAGGCCTAGATGGACGTGATGACGAAGGCCTCCGGTTTGGAGTGGAGCCGTCCAGGAACCGCTCCGCCAACCAGGAGGCCTTCGTGTCCCACGCAAACGCCGCGTCGACTCCCGGCTCATCACCGCACTGGCGGCTCGCCGAACCTGCCCTCCGAGATCAGCGTGTCAGCTTCGATCTCCTCCGCTGTCCAAGCGTGACTACAGAAGTCATCCACCGCGATGCCACCGAGACGCAGGAGCGAAAGGGCGAGGGCGACCATGCTCTGTCTCCGTGACAGCCGGTACTGGATCTGCACCCCCCAAGCGGGCCGGCGCCCGACGGCCTGTTCGAGGCTCGCAACGTCGTCAGGCTCCCAGTCGAGGTACAGGCCGCTGCCCTCGTCAACCAACCACACGTAGATCGGCCCGGCTGCCACCCATTGATCCGGCTGAGGCTCCGCCAGCTCGTTCAGGACGCGGATGACGTCCGCTCGTGGCGCGGTGGGGAAGATGAAAGCCGCCTCGCTCATGCAGCGACCGTAGAGCACCTTCAGTTTGAAGAGCGCTGTCGCCCTGCCGGGCAGGGCGCTGCTCGTCCGGCAAATGCTTCAACGGACCGAGCATGATCTGCGGGTGCGCTCTCGGAACTCGAAATCAGCCGAGGAAGATGCTGGTGGAGCCCAGGGGACTTGAACCCCTAACCCCTGCCTTGCAAAGATCAAGACACCTGTCGGCCCGCGTCGGCTACTGCCGTTGGCCTGCTCATCGTGTCGGTTGGCGCCGCCGGTCATCCGTGTCCGTCCGCCGGCTTGTGCTGTATGGATGGCTGTACTGGACCGCGATAATGCGCTGATGGCAGACCCAAGCCGCTACCCCTTCGTACCGAGATCCAACCGGCATCTCCGAGCAGGGCAGTACTGGGCTCTACCGCTGCGGAGCGGGCGCTTCGCTTGTGGGCGAGTCATGACCGTTCCGGCCTTCGGGCCGAGGGATCGGGTTGGTGTAGTCGTAGGGCTGATGGACTGGCTGGGTCAGGAGTCTCCTACCTCGGAACAGATCGCCGGTCGTCCCGTCCTTGAGCAAGCCAAGTCGCGGTTCGAGGCGATCACTAACACTGGCGGTGAGGTGCTGGGGATACGCCCCCTCGATTTGGACGGCCTGGTCGCTGATGACCCCGATGCGTCGCACGTCGGGGCGGTCCACCGAGTGTGGGGTTGGCACACCATAGCCAACCGGGCTGAGGCGTACTTCGCCTAGAGGCGAGCGTCAGTTTGGAAGAGAGCGCTCAGCCGGTCCTAATGCCTGAAACGCCTAGCTGCGGGAGCCTCCTTGCCAGCCGCTACTGCCCGCTGGTGACCGCTCAGGTCAGCGGCTACTGGCCCGTGCCAGCATGTTGTCGGTATCCCCGCGCTTCGAGCAGTTGATCGGCTCCGGGCTGTCGCCGCGACGTCGGGATATCGGGCAGGGAAGATCTACGCCCGGCCGTAGGCGGGACGCCGCGCCGTCCGGATCTGTCATGCTGATCGGCCAACTCTCTCCCCCGGGCGCCGTCGGAGGACGCAGTGACTTCTGTGAGCAGGCAAGACCTAGCGGCGGAAGCGGTGCACGTGTGGCCCCGCACCTTGGTAGGGGCGGGGTTGCTGGCCTCGACCCTCGTGGCGGGCTACTTGACCGTGGTGCAGGGCAATGGCCCGGCATGGTGGCTGGCGTGGTGGCTTCCGGTCCTGATTGCGGCAATGCCCTTGGTCGCTGGGCACCGTCGGCCGTTTCGGAACGCCTGCTTGGCAAGTGCGGTGCTGATACTGGTCCTGGCGGTCCTGGGCTTCTGGCTCCTGTCGTTCGTCCACGTTCCGACCGCGCTCATTCTTCTATCCGCTGCGGCCGCGGATCCGCGGCAGGCGCCCAAGCGGGCTTGTGTGGCGGTGGTCATGGGCGGATTGGTGGCGGCGATAGCAACTACGCTATTCGTCACGGCCTGGGCGAACTCCTCGCCATAGCTGGCCCGCTAAGCGCCAAAGGCCTTGAACTCCTGAGACAAGGCATCGTTCCCGGGCTGCGCGCCCTCCCACACAGCACACAGCGAGGTCATAACTCACGGCGGGGGTCTGCCGGCAACAACCACCGACAGCAGGGGTAAGGCGTCATCGGCGTTTCCTGGCGGATCTCTGAGGAGGGCCGGGGTTCGGGGCGGAGCCCAGAGGTCCTCTCAGATCGTGTCATCCCTCAATGTGGCCGGCGCGGCCCGCTTTGCGGGCCGCCTTGATCAGGGCGAGGAGCTGCGCACGGTGATGGAGCTGCTCGGGCACTCCACGATCCGGATGACGGCCGACACCTACGGACACGTTCTGCCGGCGCGGGCGCGTCAGGCTGCCTCGGCGATCGATCGCGTGTTGGGCGAGGAGGGGACAGCGTGACCGCTTGGCTGTACAAATGGCTGTACTCGGGACCGAGATCAACCAAGAAAAGTGCTGGTGGAGCCCAGGGGACTTGAACCCCTAACCCCTGCCTTGCAAAGGCAGTGCTCTGCCAGTTGAGCTAGGGCCCCGAGGCGGGCGGAGTCGCCCGGTGCTGTTAGTCGGAGGAGGCGCGGTCAGCGCAGGTCGGGCGCGGTGGTCGCCTCGTGCCAGAGGGCGCGCTCGTCGTTCGAGGCCTTGATCTTCTTGGCCACGACGGCGGCGACGCCGACGACGCCGGCCAGGATCAGGAGCTTCTTGAACATGGGCTTGACCCCTCGCGCTCGACTACCGTCGGACGGTGTGCGGTGGGGCTAGCTGGAATCGAACCAGCGACCTCAGAGTTATCAGCTCTGCGCTCTAACCGACTGAGCTATAGCCCCGCGTAGCGACGAGCAAGGTTAACCCATCGCCGCCGTGGCGCCCAAATCGGGGGGCCGTGGCGGCGCGCTCACCCGCGCCACCATGAAACCTACCCGGACATGCGACGCCGGGGCGACCGCTTTTGCGCGGTGCCCCGGCGTCGTCGTCGGGTTCAGTCCCGCTCGGCGAGCGTCAACTCGATCCCGCCGACCAGGTCGGCGCAGACGTTGTAGACGAACGCGCCCAGGGTGGCCAGCGCGGTGAAGAGCACGACGTTGACCAGGCCGATCAGCGCGGAGCTGAGGATCACGCCCTTGGCGGTGATCCGGAAGCCGCCGCCACCCTGGCCGCCGCCGGCGTTCACCAGGTCGGTCAGGCTGTCGTTGACGCTCTTGAACACGCCCATGGCGTCCAGGGCCAGGTAGAGCACCGAGGTGGCGACGACCACCACGATGAAGAGCACCACGGAGACCGCGAACGCGAACTTCATCACGGACCAGGGGTCGATCCGCTTGAGGTTCAGCCGGGCCCGGCGCGGTCCGCGCGACGCGGCCGAGGTGACCGAGGTACGCGCGGCGCGTACCGCCTCACCCACGCGGGCGGCACCGACGGCGGCGGCGCCGCTGATGCCCGGCGGGATCG
>NZ_JBEXLR010000022.1:0-72936 GCF_040610095.1 Micromonospora sp. NPDC004540 | reverse complement strand
TTCGTGTCCCACGCAAACGCCGCGTCGACTCCCGGCTCATCACCGCACTGGCGGCTCGCCGAACCTGCCCTCCGAGATCAGCGTGTCAGCTTCGAGCTCCGCCTCGGCCGCAGCGCCGTTCGGCCGCTGCCGCCAACGGTGGCCGCTGAACACGGCCATCAGCAGCAGCACGCCGATCAGGAACAGCGTGCCGTTCTCCAGCGGCTGGCGCAGTGGCAGCGGGTCCCCGAGCATCTTCCAGCTCTCGGGGATCCGGTCCCGGACGGTGAAGGGCGCAACGAACAGCCCGAGGTAGGGGACCACGAGCAGCAGCCCGGCCACGGCCGGGCCGAGTGGCGAGAAGCGCAGCGTGCCGAGCAGGCCGAGCAGGATGCCGGCGACGCCCAGGTAGACGGCCGGCTCGATCAGGTTGGGCGTGCTGTACGTACCGATCTCCACCCAGCGGTGCACGGTGCGCTCAGATCCGTCCTGACCGAGCGTGACGAGCACCCAGGTGACGGGCGCCACCACCAACCCGGCGAGGAAGCTCCAGAGATGTCGCATCCGCGCACCGTACCGTTTCTGGCATGACAGATCACCCCTCCGGCCCGGCCGGTAAGCCGACCTCGTACTCGCGCGTCACGCTGAGTCGCATCATGACTGCTGTCGATGTCAATCTGTACGGGACCGTGCACGGTGGGGTACTGATGGAGTTCGTCGACGACGTCGCCGGGGCGGCGGCGGCACGGCACAGCGGGGGCACCGCGGTGACCGCCTCGATCGACGAGATCGTCTTCTCCGAACCGGTCCGGGTGGGCGATCTGGTGCACGCGCACGCCCAGGTCAACTGGACCGGCAACACCTCGATGGAGGTCGGGGTGAAGGTGGTCGCCGAGCGCTGGGACTCGGCCGAGGACGAGCCGGTCCGGGTCGCCACGGCGTACCTGGTCTTCGTGGGGGTGGACGTGGGCGGCGCGCCGCGCCCGGTCCGGCCGGTGCTGCCGGAGACGGCGGAGGACGAGCGGCGCTACCGGGAGGCGGAGATCCGCCGGGCCCACCGGCTGGCCCGCCGCCGGGCGATCCAGGCCCACCGGGCCGGCTGACGGCGGCCGGCCCACACAACCCGTGGCCCGGGCGTGTGGGCCGGCCACGCCCCGTCACCGGCACCCGGTGCGGAGAATGGCGTCGCGAGGTAGGGCAAGATGGCGCCACGGCCCATGCACAGTGTCGTGACGGGGCCTCAGGGAGGGTGGAACAGTGGGTGACGTGCTGTGGACGCCGCCGGCCGACGTGCGTGAGCGGTCCCGGGTCGGCGACTACCTGCGCTGGCTGGCCGAGCACCGGGGGCTGGAGTTCGCCGACTACGACGCGCTGTGGCAGTGGTCGGTGACCGACCTGGCCGCCTTCTGGCGGTCGATCTGGGATTACTTCGAGGTGGTCGCGCACACCCCGCCGACCGCCACGCTGACCGACCGCACCATGCCGGGCACCCGCTGGTTCCCCGGCGCCACCCTCAACTACGCCGAGAATGTGCTGCGGATGCCCGGCCTCGGCGACGACGACCCGGTGGTGATCGCGCACGGGCAGACCCGCGCGCCGGAGACGCTGACCGCCGCGCAGTTGCGCGACCGGGTCCGCCGGGTGGCAGCCGGCCTGCGCCGGCTCGGCGTGGGGCAGGGCGACCGGGTGGCGGCGTACGCGCCGAACATCCCGGAGACCTACGTCCTGCTGCTCGCCACCGCCAGCCTCGGCGCGATCTTCTCCTCCTGCGCGCCCGAGTTCGGCACCCGCAGCGTCACCGACCGCTGGCAGCAGATCGAGCCTACGGTGCTGGTGGCGGTCGACGGCTACCGCTACGGCGACAAGCCGGTCGACCGGCGCGCCGAGGTGGCGGCCATCCGGGCCGCCCTGCCGTCGCTGCGGCACACCGTCAGCATCGCGTACCTCGACCCGGCCGGCGCGCCTCCCGAGGGCACGCTCTCCTGGGCGGAGC
The DNA here is from genome assembly GCF_040610095.1 of Micromonospora sp. NPDC004540. NCBI lineage: Bacteria > Bacillati > Actinomycetota > Actinomycetes > Micromonosporales > Micromonosporaceae > Micromonospora > Micromonospora sp. NPDC004540. The sequence continues at coordinate 70,964 of NZ_JBEXLR010000022.1, read as the reverse complement.
TGGCGGCGGAGACCGACGAGCCGCTGGTCTTCACCCCGGTGCCCGTCGACCACCCGCTCTACGTGCTCTATTCCTCCGGCACCACCGGCCTGCCCAAGCCGATCGTGCACGGCCACGGCGGCATCCTGCTGGAGCACCTGAAGATGCTGGCCCTGCACCACGACCTGGGCCCGGCCGACCGGTTCTTCTGGTTCACCACCACCGGTTGGATGATGTGGAACTTCCTGGTCTCCGGGCCGGCGGTGGGCGCGGCGATCGTGCTCTTCGACGGCAACCCGGGCCACCCCGACCTGGGCGCGCTCTGGCGGCTGGCGGCGGAGACCGGCACCACCTACTTCGGCACCTCGGCCCCGTTCCTGCTGGCCTGCCGCAAGGCCGGGCTGGTCCCGAAGGAGGGCGCCGACCTGTCCGCGCTGCGCGGGCTCGGCTCGACCGGCGCCCCGCTGCCCGCCGAGGGCTTCACCTGGGTCTACGAGAACGTCGGCGACCGTCTCCAGCTCCAGTCGCTCTCCGGCGGCACGGACGTCTGCACCGGCTTCGTGGGCGGCGTGCCGCTGCTGCCGGTGCACGCCGGGGAGATCACCTGCCGGGCGCTCGGCGCGAAGGTGGAGGCCCGCTCGGCCGACGGCACGCCGGTGATCGGCCAGCTCGGCGAGCTGGTGATCACCGAGCCGATGCCGAGCATGCCGGTCGGCTTCTGGAACGACCCCGACGGCTCCCGCTACCGGGAGGCGTACTTCGAGGTCTACCCGGGCGTCTGGCGGCACGGCGACTGGATCACCGTCAACGAGCGTGGCGGCTGCGTGATCACCGGCCGCTCCGACGCCACTCTCAACCGGGGCGGCGTCCGGCTCGGCACGGCCGAGTTCTACTCGGTGGTCGAGGGGCTCGACGAGGTGGTCGACTCGGTCGTGGTGCACCTGGAGGACGACGAGGGCGGGGCCGGCGAGCTGCTCCTCTTCGTGGTGCTCGCCGAGGGCCTGGAGCTGGACGACGACCTGCGCAGGAAGATCTGCCGGGAGCTGCGGACCGCGCTGTCGCCGCGGCACGTCCCCGACGAGATCCACCAGGTCCGGGCCGTGCCGCGCACCCTGTCGGCGAAGAAGCTGGAGGTGCCGGTCAAGAAGATCCTCACCGGCACCCCGGTGGACAACGCCGCGGCCAAGGGCGCCCTGGCCAACCCGGAGTCGCTGACCGCCTTCGCCGCCTTCGCCCAGCGTCGCGCCGAGTCCGACCACCCGACCCGCGCCTGACCCCGGTCAGGTCAGGGCGCGGGTGACCTTCTCGGTCGCCGTGCGGGCGTCGAGGTGGGCCGGGTCGAGGTTGGCGCAGGCGACCAGGGTGGTGCCGGCGGTGAGCGGGGCCAGCAGCCAGTCGACCGGGTCGGGGTGCCGCGTCACGTCGACCAGCAGCCGGTCGCCGGGTGTGAGGCAGAGCTCCGCGGCCCGGGCCTCCGCGCGGGCCAGCAGCGCCGCGTCCTCCGCGCCCGCCCCCGGGTACGGGGTGTGGTGGTCGCCGTGACCGCGTACCGCCGAGACGAAGTCGGTGAAGCCGGCCGGCACCTGCCGCATCGGCAGCGCGAACGGGTCGAGGGCCAGCGCGTAGCGCTCGCCGGCCGACCAGGCGGCCGCCTCGTCGACCCGGCCGGCGGCGGCGAAGAGCACGTCCACGTCGCCCGGGGCCTCGGCCACCGTCAGCTTCGCCGACCAGCAGCCGAGCAGCACGGCGGCGGTCTGCCAGTGCGGCGGCAGCAGCACCGCGGCCGTGTCGCCGGGGGCGAGCGCGACCTCGTCGACGAGCAGGTTGGCCGTCTTGGCCACCCAGTTCGCCAGCGTTGCGCCGGAGAGTTCGGTGCGCTCGCCGGTGGCGTCGTCGTACCAGGTCAGCAGCGGGCGGGCGGGGTCGGTCGCGATCGCGTCGGCGAACACCCGGGCAATGTTGTCGGCCATCGGCGCGAACGATACGCGCCCGGGACGCGTACTCGATGACAACGACAAGACGGCGTACCGTCGGGTCGCAGTCAGCGTCGGGCACCCGGCCCGGCGTAGGCTTGCCGACAGTGTTGTTCCCCACAGACGCGCCAGCCTGAGGAGTCGCCCCGTGACCGCCGGCCGCCCGCCCCGCGTGCTCATCGACGCCACGAGTGTCCCCGCCGATCGCGGCGGCGTCGGTAGATACGTCGACGGCCTGCTCGGCGCCCTCGGCCGGGTCTGCGGCTCCGGCGTCGACCTGGCCGTGGTGAGCCTCCGCACCGACCTGGAGCGCTACACCCGCATGCTGCCCGGCGCCGAGGTGATCCCCGCCCCGGCGGCCGTCGCCCACCGCCCGGCCCGGCTCGCCTGGGAGCAGACCGGCCTGCCGCTGCTGGCCCAGCAGGTCGGCGCGGAGGTGCTGCACTCGCCCTTCTACACCTGCCCGCTGCGGGCCGGCTGCCCGGTCACGGTCACCGTGCACGACGCGACCTTCTTCACCGAGCCGGAGCACTACGACAAGTCCCGCCGCACCTTCTTCCGCAGCGCGATCAAGACCTCGCTGCGCCGGGCCGACCGGGTGATCGTGCCGAGCAAGGCCACCCGTGATGAGCTGATCCGCCTGCTGGACGCCGACCCGACCCGGATCGACGTGGCCTACCACGGGGTCGACCAGGCCGCCTTCCACGCGCCGAGCGAGGAGGAGAAGGCCCGGGTCCGGGCCCGCCTCGGGCTGGGCAGCAGCAGCTACGTCGCGTTCCTCGGGGCCAAGGAGCCGCGCAAGAACGTGCCCAACCTCATCCGCGGCTGGGCCCGCGCGGTGGCCGACCGGGAGAACCCGCCCGCGCTGGTCATCGCCGGCGGCCAGGGGCACGACGACGACATCGACCGCGCGGTGGCCGAGGTGCCGTCGCACCTGCGGCTGCTCCGCCCGGGCTACCTGCGCTACGCCGACCTGCCCGGCTTCCTCGGTGGCGCGCTGGTCGCCGCCTACCCGTCCTACGGCGAGGGCTTCGGCCTGCCCATCCTGGAGGCCATGGCGTGCGCCGCGCCGGTGCTCACCACCCCGCGGCTCTCCCTGCCCGAGGTGGGCGGCGACGCCGTGGCCTACACCAGCGAGGACCCGGACCAGATCGCCACCGACCTGACCGCTCTGCTCGACGACGAGCAGCGCCGGCTCTCCCTGGCCAAGGCCGGCTTCGACCGGGCCAAGGAGTTCACCTGGGAGTCCAGCGCGGAGGTGCACATCGCCGCGTGGAGCCGGGCGCGCTCCTGAGTGTCACCTGCGGGTACGCCCGACACCGAGCCTGTAGCACGACGGTTCGGGCATGATGTGCTGATGTTCTACGCCGTCATCCCGGCGGGTGGCAGTGGCACGAGGTTGTGGCCGCTGTCCCGTGCCGGCCACCCCAAGTTCCTCCACCCGCTGACCGGCACCCCGGCCTCGCTGCTCCAGGCGACCGTCGACCGGCTGTCGCCGCTGACCACGCCCGAGCGCACGTTGGTGGTCACCGGGGCCGCGCACGTCGCGGCGGTGGCCCGGCAACTGGCGGGCGTGCCGGAGGAGAACATCCTGGTCGAGCCCTCGCCACGGGACTCCTGCGCGGCGATCGCGCTGGCCGCGGCGGTGATCGCCGAACGCGAGCCGGCGGCCGTGATGGGCTCGTTCGCCGCCGACCACCTCATCGGTGACCCGGCGCGCTGGGCCGAGGTGGTCCGGCAGGCGATCCGCGGCGCCGAGCAGGGTTCGCTGATGACCGTGGGCATCACCCCCACCCGGCCGGAGACCGGCTACGGCTACCTGGAGACCGGCGAGCCGGTGGGCGACGGCCCGCTGCGCCCGGTCATCGAGTTCAAGGAGAAGCCGGCCGCCGAGGTGGCGGAGGGCTACGTCCGCTCCGGCCGGCACCTCTGGAACGCCAGCATGTTCGTCTGGCGGGTGGACGTCTTCCTGGCCGAGCTGGCCCGGCAGCAGCCGGCCCTGCACGCGGGGATCACCGCGATCGCGGCGGCGTGGGGCACCCCCGAGCAGGACGACGTCCTCGGCACGGTCTGGCCGACCCTGCCGAAGATCTCCGTCGACTACGCGGTGATGGAGGGGGCGGCGACCGCCGGCCGGGTGGCGACCGTCCCGGGCGACTTCGGCTGGAACGACGTCGGCGACTTCCACACCCTCGGCGAGGTGCTTCCCGCCGACGCCGCCGGCAACGTGGTGCTGGGCGGCGACGCCAAGCCGGGCGTGCTGCTGCGGGACACCAGCGGCCTCGTGGTGGTGCCGCAGTCCGGCCGGCTCGTGACCGCGATCGGCGTCCACGACCTGATCGTGGTGGACACCCCGGACGCCCTGCTGGTCTGCCCGCGCGACCGGGCGCAGGACGTGAAGAAGGTCGTCGACGAGCTCAAGGAGCGCGGCGAGGAGGGGCTGGTCTGACGTGCGCCGGGTCAGCCGGTGACCCGCCGGGCCAGCGTTGCCAGCGCCGGGGCCACCAGCTGCACGGTCCCGTCGGCCAGCGGCTCGGGCAGCCCGTCCGGCGGGAACCAGCCCAGCGCCTCGGACTCGGCGCTGACCCGCTCGGTCGCCCCGGCCGGGGCCAGCACGGCGAACCGCACGTCGTAGTGCAGCGAGCCGCCCTGGCAGGCCACCGGGTGGACGTCCACGTCGATCGGCGTCGGGTCGACGACCAGGCCGGCGATCCCGGACTCCTCGGTGGCCTCGCGCAGCGCGGCGGCCGCCAGGGTCCGGTCGCCGGGCTCGCAGTGCCCGCCGAGCTGCACCCACTTGCGGAACTTGCCGTGCAGGCAGAGCAGGACCCGGGCGCCGGTCGGGTCGAGCACCAGCGCGCTGGCCGTGACGTGCCCGGGCCGGTGCGCCCGGCTCATCGCCACCGGCCCGGCGGCGAGCAGCGCCAGCGTCCGGTCCCGGTTCGCGGCGGCCGCCGGGCTGGTCGCCGTCCAGCGGCGCAGCAGCGCGGTGGCGTCGGCGTGCAGGTCGGCGTACGTCTCGGTGTCCGGCACCCCGCCACTGTACGGGCGCGCCCTCCGTACCCTGGCCGGGTGACCCTGCGACTCGTCGAGTTCGTCGTGGCCGGCAACGAGGCCAGCGACCTGCTGCCCGTCCGCTCCCCGGCCCTGCTGCGCGCCCACGGTGCCCGCCGAGGATTCTGGACCGTCCTCGACGAGGGCCCGGTGGAACAGTGCCTGGCCCTGCTGCTGGAGCGCACGGACGGCGAGTGGGTGGCACACCACGTGGCCGCCGACGCCGGGCGGGAGAACGGCCGCACCGAGGACGGCGAGGCGCTCGCCCACCACGACGGCTGGGTGTACGTCTTCGGCTCCCACTTCGGCTCCAAGGCCGGCCCGCTGCGCCCCCGCCGGGCGTTCGTCGCCCGGTTCCGGGAGGACGACGCGGCACACGGGACGCTGCCCCTGCACGTGGTGCGCAACCGCTTCCGGCTGCACCGGGCGGTCAACGACGCGCTCGCCGCCGCGCCGTTGACCCCGCTGCCGCCGGGGGACCAGGTGCGGCAGCGGTTCATCGTGGAGACGCTGGCCCGGGGCACCGCCCGGGCGAAGAGCTGGGTGAGCCGGCTGGCCGCGGACGACCTGCCGCTCAACGTCGAGGCGGCCGCCTTCACCCCGGCCGGGACGGTGCTGCTCGGGCTGCGCTTCCCGGTCACCGCCGAGGGCGAGCCGATCCTGGTCGAGCTGGCCGGGGTCGCGGACATGTTCGCCGCCGATCCCGGTTGGCCGCGCGCCGTCGGGGCGTACGCCCTGACCGGGGTGACCCCGGCGGGCGCGCTCACCGGCTTCCGGGCCGTCGCGCCGACGCCGGACGGCGGCTACGCAGCGGTGATCGGCTCGATCGACGCGGTCGGCAAGGGGTCGGTGCTGCTGGCGGACCACCCGCACGGCGGCGCGGTGACCTCGCGGCACGTCCGGTTCCGGCATGACGTCGGCCCGGACGCCCGGGTGGCGGGGAAGCTGGTGGCCGAGCTGGCGCCGTTCCACCACGTGGAGGGGCTGGCCGAGCTGGACGGGGGCTGCTACTACGTCACCGACGAGGACCACCGGGTGGCGCTCTGGCTCGGCTGAGCGGTCGCCGGACGACACCTCTACGGAGAACAGCCGCAGACCCTCGTGGTGCCGTCCGGCCGACCGGCGCGCCCGCTGACCGACGACCGGGGTCGGCGCTGCCGCGTCCCGGCAACGGTGGGCAAGGGAAGTGTGCCCAACCCGGCCCCGCACCGTCGACGTCTTTCAGCCCACGCTTAAAGATGGAGATAAGTGCCGGCAGGTACAGTGCTCAGGGTGGCGGGCACTCCCTCTGTCCGCCCGGGAGAGCTCCATGCTGAAGGTCATTTTCTCCCGCGAGGACATCCTGCGGACCAGGGTGGCCCCCGCCGCGGACCCGGTCTGGGAACTGGTCCTCAGCCTGCACCTGCTCCAAGGGCGCGGGCGTGACCCGCTGCTGACCGAGTGGCGACGCACCGTGGCCCACGGGCTGCGGACGGACAGCGCCGCCGAACGCTACCGGCTGCTGCTGGCCCTCAACCCGCCCCGCGGCTACTTCCCCGACTTCCTCACCCCGTACGCCAGCAAGGACGGCCTGGAGGCCGGGCTGGAGGCGGTCCGGGGCACCCCGGTCGGCCTGCTCCGGCGGGACCTGACCCTGCTCGCCGAGGAGAACGCGCTGCCGTCGTCGGCCAGCGCGCTGGCCCGCGGCGAGCCGGAGGTGCTGCGCCACCTGACCGACTCGATGGTCCGCTACCAGTCGCTGGCCGTCACCCCGTACTGGTCGCGGATCCAGGCCGCCGTGGAGGCGGACCGGGCCCGCCGCGCCCGGGCCATGCTCGACGGCGGCGCCGAAGGGCTGCTGGCCAGCCTCCGGCCCAACATGCGTTGGGCCGACGGCGTGCTGGAGGTCCTCGACTACCCGGACAGTCGGGAACTGCACCTCGACGGCCGGGGGCTGCTGCTGGTCCCCTCGTTCTTCTGCGCGCGCACCCCGGTCGCGCTCCTCGACCCGAGCCTGCCGCCGGTGCTGGTCTATCCCGTCGACCGGCTCGGCGGCCTCTTGCCCGAGCCGGGCGCCGGCGCCCGCCGGGACGCCGACGCCGCGCAGCGGGAGGCGCTGGCCGCCCTGCTCGGCCGGACCCGGGCGGCCGTGCTGGAGGCCGCCGACGAGGGTTGCACCACCGGCGAGGTGGCCCGCCGGCTGCGCATCTCCGCCGCCGCGGCGAGCCAGCACACGACCGTGCTGCGCAACGCCGGGCTGCTGGTCAGCCAGCGGGACCGCAACACCGTCCTGCACACCCTGACCCCGCTCGGCCGGGCCGTCCTCGACGCCTGACGCCCGAGCGGGTGGGTCAGACGGCGAGGGTGGCGCTGGCGGTGCTGCCCGGGGGTGGGGGGAGCAGGGCCGACGGGACGCCCTCGGCCGCCAGCGCGGTGCGCAGCCGTTGCAGGTCGGCGCCGAACCGGACCAGGTCCGCCGGGTCGACCGGGGCCGGTGGCGCGCCGAGGACCAGGCCGGTGGCCGGCGCCGGCCAGCCGGGCACGGCGGCGGCCAGCCCGGCGCGTACCTCCGGGTCGGTGACGTGGGTGAAGACGGTGCCGGGCGCGACCACCCCGGCGACGGCCGCGATCGCCCGGTCGACGGCGGCCGGGTCGGCCGGGTCCGGGCCGGGGCCGTCGGCCAGGGTTGCCGCCTCCCGCAGGCCGGCGGCGCGCGCTTCGGTGGTGCCGAGGGAGAAGAGGTCCAGCGACGCGTCCCGGACCAGCGCCCGGGCGCCCTCGTCGTCGTCCCGGGTCCCGCCCAGGTAGCCGCGGATCACCGCGACCGGCACCTGGTCGCACTTGCCCTTGATCAGCTCGCCGGCGCCGGCCAGCTCGTCCACCACGGCCATCTGGGTGAGCTGGAGTTCGTTGCCGTAGGGGTCGATCTCGCCCCGGTGGTCGCGGATCGCCGGCATCCCGGCCACCCCGAGCGCCACGTCGGTGAGCCCGTTGCGCCACGGCCGGCCCATGGTGTCGCTGACGATGACCGCGACGTCGAGGTCGTACCGCTCACGCAGCGCGGCCCGCAGCGCGCGGGCGGAGGCGTCCGGGTCCTTGGGCAGCAGCACCAGCCGGGTCTTGTCCACATTGGACGCGTCGATGCCGGCGGAGGCCATCACGAACCCGTGGTGGGTCTGCACGATCCGGGTAGCGCCGCGGGAGGCCACCACCCGGGCGGTCTCCCCGGCCAGCACCTCGTCCCGGGCGGCGAGCCGCTCGGGCCCGTCGGCCGGCACGTCGACCAGGCGGCCCTCCGCCTTCGACACGATCTTGCTGGTCACCACCAGCACGTCGCCGTCGCGCAGCCAGGGCGCGGCGGTGGCGATCAGCGCCGCCAGGTCGTCGCCCTCGGTCACGTCGCCGATGCCGAGCACCGGCAGGATCTCCAGCCTCACATCAGCTCCAACGCGGCCCGGACCATCGCCACCGTCGCCGCCTCGTCGGCCATCCGCAGCGGCGCCGCGCGCACGGTCACGTCCGGCACTCGGATGCCCTCGTCCTCGGGCGCGACCAGCCAGCCGTCGAGCAGGCCGCCGGCCGACCGGCCGCCGTAGAGGCCGCCCACCCCGGCCGCGCTGCACTCGACGCCGAGCACGGACAGGCACCGGTCGGCCATGCCGCGGACCGGCGCGCCGCCGATGATCGGCGATACCCCGATGACCGGGGCCGGCCCGTCGGCGATCGCGTCGCGCAGGCCCGGCACGGCCAGGATCGGGGCGACGCTCACCACCGGGTTGCTGGGCGCCACGAGCACCACGTCGGCGGCGCGGATGGCCTCCAGCACCCCGGGCGCCGGCTTGGCCGCCTCCGCGCCGACGAAGACGAACCGGTGCGTCGGAAGGTCAGCCCGGTGGCGCACCCACCACTCCTGGAAGTGGATCGCCCGCTGGCCACCGTCCAGATCGACCACGACATGCGTCTCCAGCCGGTCGTCGGTGGCCGGCAGCAGGCGTACGCCGGGCTGCCAACGGGTGGCCAGCGCCTCGGTGACCTGCGACAGCGGGTAGCCGGCGTTGAGCATGGTGGTGCGCACCAGGTGGGTGGCGAGGTCCTTGTCGCCCAGCCCGAACCAGGCCGGCTCGGCGCCGTACGCGGCCAGCTCGGACTTGACCGTCCAGGTCTCGCCCACCCGGCCCCAGCCCCGCTCCGGGTCGGCGCCCCCGCCCAGCGTGTACATCACGCTGTCCAGGTCGGGGCAGACCTTCAGCCCGTGCAGCAGCAGATCGTCGCCGACGTTGACCACGGCGGTCACCTCGGCCCCCACCTCCCGGGCGTACGCCCGGACGCCGAGCAGGAACCGGGCGCCTCCGATCCCGCCAGTCAGAACCACGATGCGCATGACGTCCATCTTTCCGCACGCGCGCCCGTCGATCGCCCGGTGGCCGGGGAGACTACGCTCACGTCGGCAACTGTCCGTTTTCGTCCCCAGGGGGAGTCCGTGACCAGCCCCGCCGAGCCCGCGTCCGGCGACACCACGCAGGCCAGCCAGTTGACCAAGCCGCTGCGCGAACTGGCCGCGCTCGTCCTGCTCGGCGCGACCGCCGTGCTGCTCTTCGTCGGCCTGCTGCGCCTGCTGGTGCCGGCCGACGACTACAGCACGTTCAGCGGCCGGGCCGGGAGCAGCTTCTTCGCCTTCGTCGGCCTGGAGTCGACCCTCCTGCCGGTGCTGGCCGTGCTGCTCGCCACCCACGTCCGCCCGGTGCTGCCGAAGGCGAAACTGATCACCCAGGTGGCGCTCGTCGAGTACGCGGTCTCCGCGTTCTTCGGCGCGCTGACCCTGCTGATCTGGCTGGTCGGCCGGCTCGCCGACGGCGAGGTGCTGGACGCCTTCCTCGGCCTGCTCACCCGGGTGGCCTGGCTGGCCGTCTTCGCGCTCGCCGCGTTCGTGGTCTTCAAGGTCTGGCGCACCCTCTACTACGTACCGAAGCCGAAGCCGCAGCCCGGCGTCTACGGCCAGGCGCAGCCCGGCTGGCCGCAGCAGCCCGGCCCGGTTCCGGGCCAGCCCGGCGGCTACCCCGCCCCGGGCGGCTACCCGCAGGCCGGCGGCCCGCAGCAGCCGGGCGGCTACCCGCAGCCCGGCGCGTACGGCCCGCCACAGTCCGCGCCGCCGTTCAACGCCGCCCCGCCGCACGCCCCGCAGTCGAGCCCGCCGTTCGGCACGCCGCAGTCGGGCCCGCCCTTCGGCGGTCCGCAGTCCGCGCCCCCGTACGGCGGCGGCCCGCACCCGGCGCCGCCGTTCGGCCAGCCGCCGTCGGCCGACCCGACGCAGGCCATCCCGCGCCAGCCGGCCGACCCGGGCCAGCCGGCCCCGCCGGACGCCGACCGCACCCAGCGCTTCGACCGGGACGACCCGAACTACCCGCGCTGAGCCATCTCTGATGCCGCCCGCCCCCGTCTCCTGGCCGGGGGCGGGCGGTCCCGCGCCGCGCAGCACATAGGCTGGGCGGATGGTTGATCGCAGCGATCCCGCCCCGACCGAGGCGAGCGTCCGGCGGGCGCTGGGCCGGGCCGCCACCGGCCGGGCCCTGGACGTGGCCGAGGCGAGCGCGCTGCTCACCGCGCGCGGCGCGGCGCTGGACGAGTTGCTCCGGGTCGCCGGCGAGATCCGCGACGCCGGGCTGCGGGAGGCCGGCCGCCCGGGCGTCATCACCTTCTCCAAGAAGGTGTTCATCCCGCTGACCCGGCTCTGCCGGGACCGGTGCCACTACTGCACCTTCGCCACGGTGCCGCACCGGCTGCCGGCGGCCTACCTGGAGAAGGACGAGGTCCTCGCCATCGCCCGGGAGGGCGCGGCGCAGGGCTGCAAGGAGGCGCTGTTCACCCTCGGCGACCGCCCCGAGGAGCGCTGGCCGGCCGCCCGGCGGTGGCTGGACGAGCGGGGCTACGACTCCACCCTCGACTACCTGCGCGCCTGCGCCGTGGCGGTGCTGGAGGAAACCGGCCTGCTGCCGCACCTCAACCCGGGCGTGCTGTCCTGGTCGGAGTTGCAACGGCTCAAGCCGGTCGCGCCGAGCATGGGCATGATGCTGGAGACCACGGCGACCCGGCTCTGGTCCGAGCCGGGCGGCCCGCACTACGGCTCGCCGGACAAGGAGCCGGCGGTGCGGCTGCGGGTGCTCGACGACGCCGGCCGGGTCGGCGTGCCGTTCACCACCGGCCTGCTGATCGGCATCGGGGAGACCCTGGCCGAGCGGGTCGACGCGCTCTTCGCCATTCGGCGGGCGCACCGGGAGTACGGCCACCTCCAGGAGGTGATCGTGCAGAACTTCCGCGCCAAGCCGGACACCGCCATGCGGGGCATGCCGGACGCGGAGTTGCACGACCTGGCCGCCACGGTGGCGGTGGCCCGGGTGCTGCTCGGCCCGAAGGCGCGGATCCAGGCCCCGCCGAACCTCATCGAGGGCGAGTACGACCTGCTGCTGCGCGCCGGCATCGACGACTGGGGTGGCGTCTCGCCGGTCACCCCGGACCACGTCAACCCGGAGCGCCCCTGGCCGCACCTGGACGAGCTGGCCCGGCGTACCGGGCAGGCCGGCTTCACCCTGCGCGAGCGGCTGACCGTCTACCCGGAGTACGTCCGGGCCGGCGACCCGTGGCTCGACCCGCGCCTGCTGCCGCACGTCACCGCCCTCGCCGACCCGGCGACCGGGCTCGCCGTCGAGGCGGCCCGCCCGGTCGGCCGGCCCTGGCAGGAGCCGGAGGAGGTGTTCGGTGGGCGGACCGACCTGCACGTCACCATCGACACCACCGGGCGGACCCGGGACCGGCGGGGCGACTTCGACGACGTCTACGGCGACTGGTCGGAGGTGGCCGCGAAGGTCACCGTCCCGGCGGCGGTGGCGAGCGATCCCGACCTGCGCGCCGGCCTGCGGCTGGCCGCCGACGACCCGGCCGCGCTGCTCGAACCGGCGCACGAGGCGAAGGCGCTGGCGCTGTTCGGCGCGGACGGGCCGGCGCTGGAGGAGCTGTGCCGGATCGCCGACGACGTGCGCCGGGACGCGGTCGGCGACGACGTCACGTACGTGGTCAACCGCAACATCAACTTCACCAACGTCTGCTACGTGGGCTGCCGGTTCTGCGCCTTCGCCCAGCGGGAGAGCGACGCCGACGCGTTCCGGCTCTCCCTGGGACAGGTCGCCGACCGCGCCGAGGAGGCGTGGGCGGCCGGCGCCACCGAGGTCTGCCTCCAGGGCGGCATCGACCCGAAGCTGCCGGTCACCGGCTACGCCGACATCGTCCGGGCGATCAAGGCGCGGGTGCCGGGGATGCACGTGCACGCCTTCTCCCCGATGGAGATCGTCACCGCCGCGGCGAAGGCGGGCGTGCCGGTGAAGGAGTGGCTGCTCCAGCTCCGCGAGGCCGGCCTGGACACCATCCCGGGCACCGCCGCGGAGATCCTCGACGACGAGGTGCGCTGGGTGCTCACCAAGGGCAAGCTGCCGGCCGCCGCCTGGGTCGAGGTGGTGAGCACGGCCCACGAGCTGGGCATCCGGTCCAGCTCCACGATGATGTACGGCCACGTCGACCACCCCGGCCAGTGGCTGGCCCACTTCCGGGTGCTGGCCGGCGTGCAGGACCGCACCGGTGGCTTCACCGAGTTCGTGGCGCTGCCCTTCGTGCACACGAACGCGCCGATCTACCTGGCCGGCATCGCCCGGCCCGGCCCGACCTGGCGGGAGAACCGGGTCGTGCACGCGATGGCGCGGCTGCTGCTGCACGGCCGGATCGCCAACATCCAGTGCTCCTGGGTGAAGCTCGGCGACGCCGGCACGGTGGCGATGCTCCAGGGTGGCTGCAACGACCTGGGCGGCACCCTGATGGAGGAGACCATCTCGCGGATGGCCGGCTCGGGCAACGGCTCGGCCCGGACCGAGGAGCAGCTCCGGGCGATCGCGGCGGCGGCGGGCCGGCCGGTCCGCAAGCGGACGACCGCGTACGGTCACGCCGGCGCGTAGCGTCGAACCTTTCCCCGCCGCCGGCCGTACCGATGGATGCCGGCGGCGGTTTCGGCGAGGACCGCCGCCGGCGCCCCAAGCCCGGGGCACCCGGCGACGTCCGGGTCCCGGTCCACCGTGGGCGCTGCGGCGCCGGCCCGGAAAGGTTGCCCATGACCACTGATGAGCCGAAGCGGCGGCCCTGGCCGCGACTGACCCGCCGGCAGACGTTGACGGCCGCCGCGAGCGCCACCCTGGGCGCCGCCGCCCTCACGGTGCCGGGCCTGTCCGCCGCGCAGAACGCCCCCTCGGCGGGCCGGCGCGACGAGCCGATCGTGGTGCACGTGCGCGATGCGGCCTCCGGCGCGCTGGACGTCTTCGTCGGCACGACCCGGATCCAGGTACGCGACCGCGGCCTGGCCGACCGCCTGGTCCGCGCCGCCGGCCGGCGCTGACCCTCCCCGCGCCACCGGCGCGGTCCCTCCCGGCGCGGGCTCCCGGCGCCGGTCCCGACTTCCGCTACCCCCGACGAAGGTGTGGTCCGCCATGTCCTCTCACCGCGAGGCCCCGGAGATAGCCAAGGATCCGGTCGCCGACAGCTCCGACCTGTACGCGTTCGTCAGCCCGAGCCGACCCGACACGGTCACCTTGATCGCCAACTACGTGCCGGTGCAACTCCCCTCCGGCGGCCCCAACTTCTTCGAGTTCGGCGACGACGTCCGGTACGAGATTCACATCGACAACGACGGCGACGGTTATCCCGATGTCACCTATCGTTTCGAATTCACCACCGAGATCACGAATCCGAACAGCTTTCTTTACAACACCGGGCCGATCGAGTCGCTGGACAGCAGGAACTGGAATCGGCGGCAGTTCTACCGGCTGACCCGGGTGGCCGACGGCCGGGAGCACGTGCTGGCGCACAAGCTGCCCTGCCCGCCGTGCAACGTCGGGCCCCTGTCCACGCCGAAGTACGCCGACCTGGTGCGGCAGGCGACGTTCCGGCTGTCGACCGGGGAGAAGGTCTTCGCCGGCCAGCGGGCCGACGGCTTCTTCGTCGACCTGGGCGCCGTCTTCGACCTCGGTACGCTGCGCCCCTTCCAGCAGTTGCACGTGGCCGGAAAGAAGCTGTTCAAGACCGAGGGCGAGCCGGTCAACGCGCTGGACCGGCTGAACGTGCACAGCATCGCCGTGCAGGTCCCGCTCGGCAAGGTCCGCCGCAAGGCCAGCCGGTACGGCTACGCCGACCGGGCAGCCACCATCGGCGTCTGGACGTCCGCCTCCCGGCAGCAGGTCCGGGTGCTCGGCGACCGGGTGGCCGCGGACACCGCCGCCGGCCCCTTCACCCAGGTCTCCCGGCTGGGCAACCCGCTGTTCAACGAGGTCGTCGTGCCGATGTCCAAGAAGGACCTGTGGAACACGCTGCCGCCCGCGGAGGACAAGCGGTTCGCCCAGTTCGTCGAGCACCCCGAGCTGGCCGCGCTGCTGCCCGCGCTCTATCCGGGCGTGTTCCCCAGCCTCGACGCGCTGAACAAGTCGAAGAAGCCGCGGACCGACCTGGTCGCGATCCTGCTCACCGGCGTACCGGCCGGGCTGATCGACGGCTTCGCCAACACCACCGGCGACGTGCAGGCCGACATGCTGCGGCTGAACACGGCGATCCGGCCCAGCCCCAAGCCGGACCGGTTCGGGGTGCTCGGCGGCGACCTGGCGGGCTTCCCGAACGGCCGGCGGGTCGGCGACGACGTGGTGAGCATCGCGCTGCGGGCGATCGCCGGGGTGACCGTGCCGCTGGTCGACAAGACGTTCAAGCCGGACGCGGCGGCGGCCGCGGTCACCCCGGGGCTGAGCGCCGCCGACGTGACGGCGCCCTTCCTCGGGGACTTCCCGTTCCTCGGCACACCGTACGACGGGTTCAACAACCCGCCGGCGGCGAAGTCCTGAGGGCGGCATGGACCACCACACGCTCGGGCCCTCGCAGAGCGGCAGCGTCGTGCTCGATCTGGGCGGCGACTCCGGCGCGCTGATCATCCACACCGGACGTGACCTGCACGGCCGGGAGATCGAGATCAGTCGCGCCGACCGGGACGACACCCGCACCCACTCCGCCGTACGCGAGCGGCACGTCCGCGACGGGGTTTTCCACAGCGCCGTCTACCCGGATCTGCCGGCCGGTCTCTATACCGTCTGGTGGGATGAACGGACGCCGGCCGGAGCGATTTCCGTCACCGGCGGAGCGATCGCCGAATTCGTCTGGCCGGCCAGCTCACCGCCGGGAGCGGGCTGACCGCCCGGCCCGCCGTGCCGTCGCGCCTCGTCCACATGTTGGGCGGGGCGCGGTCGGCGTCTGCGGCCTCGAGGGGCGGTACTGCTGCGGCCGGGTTAACCTTTGCCCCACCAAAATGCTGATCTTGGACGGTGTCACGACGGCCGCCCGGATACGGCCCGCCGGAAGCCTCCACCGGGGGCCGCCGGCAGTGTCCACACCGGTGCGCCACGGCAGAAAAACTTGGGGCAACTCGCCGGGGAGGGCGTTACTCGTCCGGGGTCTGAATCGATAGGGCAGGTTGCGAGGGTCGGGCGGCCGCGACGGTCCGCCCGGAACGTGTCGGGAGGGCGACTCCATTATCAAGTTTGGCTTGACGGCGCACGCATTACACGCGTGTAATTTGAATGGGGTTGTTCGCGCGGAACGCAACAAATTGTGACCGGACGAACAAGCACGCCTTTCGCGTGGGGGGTTGCAGCGGCGATGACGCCGGTGCGCGACAAGGAGGCAACGGATGGACGGCCAGCTCGAGGTGGCCGACCTGCTCGGAAACGCGCCGGAGTGGCAGGAGCGGGCGCTGTGCTCGCAGACCGACCCGGAGGCGTTCTTTCCCGAGAAGGGCGGCTCGACCCGCGAGGCGAAGCGCATCTGCTCGCGGTGTGAAGTGAAGACGGAGTGTCTCGAATACGCGCTCGGCCACGACGAGCGGTTCGGGATCTGGGGCGGGCTCTCCGAGCGGGAGCGGCGCAAGCTCAAGCGGCGGGTCGCCGCCTGACGCGCGTACCGGACCGGGGCGGTGGGGGCCGCCCGGGTCCGGGGCCGACGACCCGGCCGGCGGGGGCCGGCCGGGACGCGGCGGCGGCGCGCGGCGGTGAGCCCGGCGGCGGCTCAGGCCAGTTCGTCGGGGTCGACCCCGAGCAGGTTCGCCACCTGCTCGATGATCACGTCGTGCACGAGGTCCGCGAGGTCCTCGCGGTCCATGGCCCGGAACTCCAGCGGCCGCCGGTAGAGCACGATCCGCGGCGGCACCTCCTGGCGGCCCGGGCGCCCCGGCAGCAGCCGGGCGAGCGGGACCTCGCCGTCCTCCAGCACGTCCGAGTCGTAGACGTTCAGGTCCGGCGGGACGTCCTCGACGGCGAACTCGACCCCGGCCAGTTCCTTGGCGAAGCGGCGCTCGAGCGTCTCCACCGTGTCCAGCACCAGGTCGTCGAAGACCTCGGCCTTGGTACGGGCCAGCGGCACGGTGGCCGGCACCAGCCGCCCCCGCAGCCCCCGCCCGTGGCGGTCGCGGTGGGTGCGCCGGCCGGAGCCGGGGCGGCGGTTTTCCGGGCTCGTCATGACGCACAGGGTAGCCCCCGGACCCGGGCCGCCCGCCGTCGCGCCGCCGGCCCGGCGCGCCGACGCGCCGATCGGACGAATTGTGATCACCATGACGGGCGTGTCGCAACGCGAAGCGGTGCGCCGCACCCGGTAATGGGGATACCCTGCCGCCGTGAGGTCACCACGGCGCTGCTCCCGTAACGGCTGCCCCCGGCAAGCGGTCGCCACATTGACCTATGTCTACAACGAGTCCACCGCCGTGGTGGGCCCCCTCGCCGCGTTCGCCGAACCGCACACGTACGACCTGTGCGAGCCGCACGCCCGCAACCTGACCGCGCCGCGCGGCTGGGACGTGGTGCGCCACGAGGGCGAGTTCGAGCCGCCGCCGCCCACCACCGACGACCTGGTCGCCCTGGCCGAAGCCGTCCGCGAGGCCGCCCGCCCCGCGCCCCCGCGCCCCCCGGCGGACGACGACCACCCGGCCCCCCAGACCCACCAACAGGGCCGCCGCGGCCACCTCCGCGTCATCCCCCCGAACCACTGACCCACCGCGCCCACCGGCGTGATCAAGAGTTTTGCGCGCCCAAGGCCCGGTTGATCATGAGGTTGGCGGCGTTCTTGACCTCTCTGAGTGCCGCTAACTTCATGATCAACGGGGCGGGGGTGGCCGGGCCGGGTGGTCAGTGGCCCAGGAGGTGGGAGAAGGCGGCGGCTCGGCGGGAGGGGCGGTTGGTCCGCAGTTCCGCCTCGTCGGCGGAGAACATGACCTTGAGGCCGGCGTTGACGGCGAGCCAGCGTAGGGGCTCGGGCTCCCATCTGGGGGAGCGGTGGTTGACCCAGGGCAGAGCGGTCAGGTCGGTCCCCTCGCCCCGGATCAGGTCGGCCAGGGTACGGCCGGCCAGGTTGCTGGTGCCGACGCCGTCGCCCACGTAGCCGCCCGCCCAGGCGAGACCGGTCGACCGGTCCAGCCCCACCGAGGCGGCCCAGTCCCGGGCCACGCCGAGCGGCCCGCCCCAGGTGTGCGTCACCGGCACCTCGGGCCCGAGCACCGGGAAGAGTTCGCCGAGCACCCGGCGCAGCGCCGCGAAGACGCGGGGCTCCCGGTCGAAGTCCGGGCGGACCCGGGAGCCGTAGTGGTAGGGGGCGCCCCGCCCGCCGAAGGCGAGCCGGCCGTCGGCGGTGCGCTGGCCGTAGATGATGACGTGCCGGTAGTCGGAGAAGGTCTCCCGCTCGGCCAGCCCGATCTCCGCCCAGGTCGCCTCGGGCAGCGGCGCGGTGGCCACCATCAGCGAGTAGACCGGTGCCACGGCCCGCCGCTGGCCGGGCAGCGCGGGGGTGAAGCCCTCGGTCGCCCGGACCACCACCGGCGCGCGGACCACCCCGGCCGGGGTCACCGCCGCCCCGGGCCGCAGCGCGGTGACCGGGGTCCGCTCGAAGACGCGTACGCCCCGGCGCTCCACCGCCGCGGCCAGGCCGCGGACCAACTTCGCCGGGTGCACGGCGGCGCAGTGCGGGGTGTACGTGCCGCCGCGTACCCCGTCGGCGTGGCAGCGCGCGGCGGCCTCGGCCGCGTCGAGCAGCACCAGGTCGGCGTCGGCGAGCCCATGCTCGCGGGCCTCGGCGACGGCGGCCCGGGCCCGGCCGAGCTGCACCTCGGTGCGGGCCAGCACCACCGTGCCGCCGGCCCGCCAGTCGCAGTCGATGCCCTCGGCGGCGACCACCCGGCCGACCTCGCGGACGGTCTCGTGCATGGCCCGCTGCATGGCGAGCGCCCGGTCCCGGCCGTGCCGGCGGGCCAGCGCCGGCAACGAGGTGGGGAAGAGCGCCGAGCACCAGCCGCCGTTGCGCCCGGAGGCGCCGTAGCCGGCGATCTCCTTCTCCAGCACGACGATCCGCAGCGACGGGTCGGCCGCGGCGAGGTAGTAGGCCGTCCACAGCCCGGTGTAGCCGGCGCCCACGATCACCACGTCGGCGTCGGTGTCGCCGGGCAGGCCGGGGCGCGGGGTCAGCGGCTGGTCCAGGCTGGACAGCCAGTACGACAGGTCCTGGTAGCGCATCACCACTCCGGTGGGGGCAGGTCGTGGCGCAGCCGTGGGTCGGGCTGCGGGATCCCGTACGCCTCGACGACCGGCACCACCCCGGCCCAGACCGGCCGGTCGAGGTCGTCCTCGGGATCGTCGGGCGGGCCGGCGCCGACCTTCACCGAGCACTCGTCCAGCGGCAGGGCGAGCACCAGCGTGGCGGCCAGTTCCTTCGCCGAGGGCGGCCGGATCTCCGCCCAGCGGCCGGGGAGCAGGTGCTCGGAGAGGCGGTGCAGGGCGGCCAGCTTCGCCTCGCCGGTGAGCGCGGCGAGGGTGCCGAGCACCATGGCGCAGCGGTAGTTCATCGAGGACTCGAAGGCGCTGCGGGCCAGCACCAGGCCGTCGAGCAGGGTGACGGTGAGGCAGGCCGGCGCGCCGGCGGCCAGGTGCCGGAACAGCCGGCTGCCGGTGGAGCCGTGCACCAGCACCCGCTCCCCGTCCCGGGCGTACGCCACCGGCAGCGCGTACGGCTGGTCGCCGTCGACGACGGCCAGATGGGCGACCCGGCCGGCGTCGAGCACGGCGTGCAGCGTCGCCCGGTCGTGGACGGCCAGGTCGGGCAGCCGGCGTACCCGGGTCCGGTCGGTGCTCCCGACGGCGCGGGGCCGGTCCCCGGTGTCCCGAGAACCGGCCCCGTCCGGGCCGCCGGTCAGAGGCGCGACCATGCCTCGGTCAGCACGGCGCGCAGGATCTGCTCGATCTCGTCGAACTGCTGCTGCTGGGCGATCAGCGGCGGCGCGAGCTGGATCACGGGGTCGCCCCGGTCGTCGGCGCGGCAGTAGAGCCCGGCCTGGAAGAGCGCGGTGGAGAGGAAGCCGCGCAGCAGCCGCTCCGACTCGGCCTCGTCGAAGGTCTCCCGGGTGGTCTTGTCCTTGACCAGTTCGATGCCGTAGAAGTAGCCGTCGCCCCGGACCTCGCCGACGATCGGCAGGTCGTTGAGCTTCTCCAGGGTGGACCGGAAGGCGCCCTCGTTGGCCCGGACGTGCCCGACGAGGTCCTCACGGGCGAAGACCTCCAGGTTGGCCAGGGCGACCGCGCAGGAGACCGGGTGGCCGCCGAAGGTCACGCCGTGGGCGAACATGCCGGTCTCGGTGAGGAACGGCTCCATGAGCCGCTCGCTGGCGATCATCGCGCCGAGCGGGGCGTAGCCGGAGGTGATGCCCTTGGCGGTGGTGATGATGTCGGGCTGGTAGCCGTAGCGGACGGCGCCGAAGTACTCGCCGAGCCGGCCCCACGAGCAGATCACCTCGTCGCTGACGAGCAGCACGTCGTACGCGTCGCAGATCTCCCGGACCCGCTCGAAGTAGCCGGGCGGCGGCGGGAAGCAGCCGCCGGAGTTCTGCACCGGCTCCAGGAAGACCGCGGCGACGGTGTCCGGCCCTTCCCGCTCGATGGCGCGGCCGATCTCCTCGGCAGCCCAGCGGCCGAACGCCTCGGGGTCGTCGCCGTGTTCGGGGGCCCGGTAGAAGTTGGTGTTCGGCACCTTGATGCCGCCGGGCACCAGCGGCTCGAAGTCGCTCTTGATGCCGGGCAGGCCGGTGATCGACAGCGCGCCCATCGAGGTGCCGTGGTACGCGATGTACCGGCTGACCACCTTGTACTTGTTGGGCTGGCCGGTGCGCTTGAAGTAGGCCCGGGCCAACTTCCACGCCGCCTCGACGGCCTCGGAGCCGCCGGTGGTGAAGAAGACCCGGTTCAGGTCGCCGGGGGCCAGCGCCGCGACCTTCTCGGCCAGCTCGACGGCCTTCGGATGGGCGTACGACCAGAGGGGGAAGTAGGCCAGTTCGCCGGCCTGCTTGGCGGCCGCCTCGGCGAGTTCGGTCCGGCCGTGGCCGGCGTTGACGACGAAGAGCCCGGCGAGCCCGTCCAGGTAGCGGCGGCCCTGCGAGTCCCAGACGTACGCGCCCTCGCCGCGCACGATCGTGGGTACCTCGCCGGCGGAGTAGCTGGCCATCCGGGTGAAGTGCATCCAGAGGTGGTCGGTGGCGTTGGCCATGTCAGCCCCATCGGGTCTCGGGCCGGTCAGGGGTGACACCGGCCGCTCTGCCCACGGTTATCGCACAGCCGGTGTTGATAACGCAAGTGTCTGGGGCGAATGACAACGGATTCAGCGAGCGGCGTTTGTCGCCGCAACGGAATCCGTATCAGGCCGTGCCCCAGCTGTAGGTCTGCTTGCGCAGCTTGAGGTAGACGAACGCCTCGGTGGAGACCACGCCCGGCACCCCGCGCAGCCTCTGGAGGATCTCCAGCAGGTGCTCGTCGTTGCGGCAGACCACCTCGGCCAGCAGGTCGAACGACCCGGCGGTGATCACCACGTAGTCGATCTCCTCGAACTCGGCGAGCCGGTCGGCCACGCTCTCCAGGTCGCCGTCGGTCCGCAGGCCGATCATGGCCTGGCGGGGGAAGCCGAGCTGGAGCGGGTCGGTCACCGCCACGATCTGCATGACCCCGGCGTCGAGCAGGCGCTGCACCCGCTGGCGCACCGCCGCTTCGGAGAGGCCGACCGCCTTGCCGATCGTCGCGTACGGGCGACGCCCGTCCTCCTGGAGCTGCTCGATGATCTGCTTGGCAACGTCGTCGAGCAGAGCGTGACTGGCACCTTCGCGTACGGTCACCCGACGGCTGCCGTTGCCGTTCTCCAGTTGCCGGTTGGCCATCGTCCGCTCCCCATGTCCGGATCCTTGTGCTGAGCGTAGTGCCCCGGCGCAGTCTGGCGTATTTCGTGGTCCTTGGCTATTCCCGCAACGGAATCCCTTGTAAGGAAGGTCACCTCATGTCAGGATCAGTCGTCCATCGCCACTGACCCTCCCGCCGGCGCGCCACCCCCGTCCCGCCGCCGACGATGACCCCCCTAGGAGTCGTCACATGCGTAGTCCCCTCCGGCACCTCACCCGGCGTGGTCTGCTCACCGGGACCCTCGGCTCGGCCGCCCTGCTCGCCACGGCGGGCACGCTGGCCGGCTGCGGCACCAAGGGCGCGCAGCAGACCGAGGCCGGTTGCAAGAGCGAAGACCTCTCCGCCACCGAGAAGAAGCTGGCCTTCTCGAACTGGCCGCAATACATGGACGTGGACGAGAAGGACGAGTCCAAGCGCCCCACCCTGGACGCGTTCGTGAAGAAGTCCGGGATCCAGGTGACGTACACCGAGGACGTCAACGACAACAACGAGTTCTTCGGCAAGGTGCAGAACCAGCTCGCCGGCTGCCAGACCACCGGGCGCGACATCATGGTCCTCACCGACTGGATGGCGGCCCGGATGATCCGGCTCGGCTGGATCCAGAAGCTGGACAAGGCGAAGCTGCCCAACGTCGAGGCGAACCTGCTGCCCTCCCTGCGCAACCGCTCCTTCGACGGCGACAACCAGCTCGCCATCCCGTGGCAGTCCGGCCTGGCCGGGCTCGCGTACAACGCCAAGGTGGCCAACGAGATCCGCACCGTCGACGAGCTGCTCACCCGGCCCGACCTGAAGGGCAAGGTGACGGCGCTGTCGGAGATGCGGGACACCATGGGCCTGCTGCTCCAGTCCAACGGGCACGACCCGGCGAACTTCACCACGGCGCAGTTCGACGACGCGCTGAACAAGCTGAAGAAGGCCGTGGACTCCAAGCAGATCCGCAAGTTCACCGGCAACGACTACGCCCCCGACCTGGCCAAGGGTGACATCGCCGCGTGCATCGGCTGGTCCGGCGACGTGATCCAGCTCGGCTTCGAGGACGAGAAGATCAAGTTCGTCGTGCCCGAGTCGGGCGTGATGCTCTGGTCGGACAACATGCTCGTGCCGAACAAGGCCACCCACAAGGCGAACGCCGAAGAGCTGATCAACTACTACTACGACCCGGCGGTCGCCGCGCAGCTCGCCGCGTACGTCAACTACATCTGCCCGGTCAAGGGCGCGCAGGCCGAGATGGAGAAGATCGACCCGGACCTGGCCGCCAACACTCTCATCTTCCCGGACGACGCGATGCTGTCGAAGTCCAAGGTCTTCATGGCCCTGGACGAGAAGCGGGAGAAGGAGTACGAGACCAAGTTCCAGCAGGTCATCGGGGCGTGAGAAACATGGCACACGAGACACCGGCCGGCGATCTTCGCCTGGCCAACCTGACCAAGCGGTTCGGCGTCTTCACCGCGGTGGACGACCTCAGCCTCACCATCCCGCAGGGCTCGTTCTTCGCCCTGCTCGGGGCGTCCGGCTGCGGCAAGACCACCACCCTGCGGATGATCGCCGGGCTGGAGGAACCGACCAGTGGGCAGGTGCTGCTCGGCGACCGGGACATCGCCGGGCTGCGGCCGTACAAGCGGCCGGTGAACACCGTGTTCCAGAGTTACGCGCTCTTCCCGCACCTCGACATCCACGAGAACGTGGCCTTCGGGCTGCGCCGGCGCGGCATCCGCAACGTGACCGACCAGGTCGAGCGGATGCTCGCGCTGGTGCAGCTCGAAGGGTACGGCCGGCGCAAGCCGGCCCAGCTCTCCGGCGGCCAGCAGCAGCGCGTGGCGCTGGCCCGGGCGCTCATCAACCACCCGCAGGTGCTGCTGCTCGACGAGCCGCTCGGCGCGCTCGACCTGAAGCTGCGCCGGCAGATGCAGATCGAGCTGAAGCGGATCCAGACCGAGGTCGGCATCACCTTCGTGCACGTCACCCACGACCAGGAGGAGGCCATGACCATGGCCGACACGGTCGCGGTGATGAACGCCGGCCGGATCGAACAGCTCGGCGCCCCCGCCGACCTCTACGAGTACCCGGCCACCGCGTTCGTGGCGAACTTCCTCGGCCAGTCCAACCTGCTGGCCGGCGAGGCCGCCGGCCGCAGCGGCGGCGAGGTGCTGGTCACGGCGCACGGCGCGCGCTTCTCGGTGCCCGCCGGCCGGGCCCGGGCCGACCACGGGCCGGTCTTCCTCGGGGTACGCCCCGAGAAGCTGCGCCTGGTCGGCGGCCCCGACCAGGTGCCCGCCGGCCACCAGCACCTCGGCGGTGTGGTCAGCGACGCCTCGTACGTCGGGGTGAGCACCCAGTACCTGGTGCGCACGGCGTGGGGCAGCGAGCTGTCCGCGTTCGCCGCGAACAGCGGGGTCGGCGGCCGGCTGCCCGTCGGCACCCCGGTGACCGCGTGCTGGGACCCGCGGCACGCCTTCCTGCTGCCCCGGGCGGCCGGCGAGGACGACCAGACCAGCCCGCTGCTCGACGAGCCGCCGGTGGGTGCGCTGTCATGAGCGCGCTGGCCCACGTACCGACCTCGTCGGGGCAGCCGGCCGCGCCGCCGGGGCCCCGGCGGGGGCGGAGCAGGCTGCTGCCCTACCTGCTGCTGCTGCCCGGCGCCGCCTGGCTGCTGGTCTTCTTCGTCCTGCCGCTGGTCCAGCTCGCCGCGGCCAGCCTCTACGACCCGAGCGGATCCCTCGCCACCGGCTACGTGCTGACCGGCGAGATCGGCAACTACTGGACCGCGTTGCAGGTCTACTGGCCGCAGTTCGCCCGGTCCTTCGTCTACTCGGCGATCGCGCTGGTGCTGGCCCTGCTGATGGGCTACCCCCTGGCGTACGCGATCGCTCAGAAGGCCGGCCGGTGGAAGAACCTGCTGCTGGTGGCCGTGGTGGCGCCGATGTTCACGAGCTTCCTGGTCCGCACCCTGGCCTGGAAGACCATCCTGTCCGACAACGGAGCTCTGGTCGGCCTGCTGCGGGACGTGCACCTGCTCGGGGCGGACGGCCGGCTGCTGGCCACCCCGTTCGCGGTGGTGCTCGGCCTGACGTACAACTTCCTGCCCTTCCTGGTGCTGCCGCTGTACGCGAGCCTGGAGCGGCTGGACCCGCGGCTGCTGGAGGCGGCGAGCGACCTGTACGCGAGCCCGCTGCGCGCCTTCCGGAAGGTCACGCTGCCGCTGTCCATGCCCGGCCTGATCGCCGGCACCCTGCTCTTCTTCATCCCGGCCACCGGCGACTACATCAACGCCGAACTGCTCGGCACCCCGAACGAATACATGATCGGCAACGTCATCGACTCGGCCTTCCTGGTGCGGCTGGACTACCCGCAGGGCGCGGCCCTGTCGTTCCTGCTGATGGCCGCGATCCTCGCGATCGTCTTCGTCTACCTGCGCAAGGCCGGCACGGAGGAGGTGCTCTGATGAGCGCGAGGAGTGCAGCGAAGCGGAGCCCCGCAGTCGCGAATGAAGGTGAGCTCTGATGCGTCGTTGGCTCGCCGACCGTTGGGTGATGGGTGTGGCCCTGCTCGTCCTCGCCTACCTCTCGCTGCCGATCATCGTGGTGGCCGGTCTGTCCTTCAACCGGCCGTCCAGCCGGCTGTCCTACGACTTCAACGAGTTCACGCTGGACAACTGGACCCACCCCTGCGCCACCTCCGACATGTGTGACGCGGTGGTGCGCAGCATGGAGATCGGCCTGATCGCCACGCTGGTCTCCACGGTGCTCGGCACGCTGATGGCGTTCGCCCTGGTCCGGCACAGCTTCCGGGGGCGCTCCGGGATCAACGGGCTGATCTTCCTGCCGATGGCCACGCCGGAGCTGGTGATGGGCACCTCGCTGCTCGCCCTGTTCGTCTGGTCGGACGGCCAGCTCCGGGCCAGCTTCGGCTTCGGCATCCCGCAGGGCTTCTGGACCATCGTCATCGCGCACGTGATGTTCTGCGTGTCGTTCGTGGTGGTCACCGTGAAGGCCCGGCTCGCCGGCATGGACCGGCGGCTGGAAGAGGCCGCCATGGACCTCTACGCGAGCGAGTGGCAGACCTTCCGGCGGATCACCCTGCCCCTGGTGCTGCCCGGCATCGTGGCCGCCGCGCTGCTGGCCTTCTCGCTCAGCTTCGACGACTTCATCATCACGAACTTCAACGCCGGCACCACGGTCACCTTCCCGATGTACGTCTGGGGCGCCGCCCAACGGGGCATCCCGCCGCAGGTCAACGTCATCGGCACGGCGATGTTCGTGATCGCGCTGCTCCTCGTCGGGGCCACCTCGCTGCGTGGCCGCCGGGCCCGGCGCGCCGCTCTCGCGGCTCCCGTCGCCGCCGTCGGGGCCCCCAAGAGCGCGTCATGAAACTCCCGCATACCGGCCGGGCGCTGGCGGACGCCGCGCCCGTCCCGTACTGGCTCGACCGACCGGACCGGCCCGATCCGCTGCCGCCGCTGGCCGGCGACCACGACACCGACCTGCTGGTGGTCGGCGGCGGCTACTCGGGCCTCTGGACCGCGCTGCTGGCCAAGGAGGCCGACCCCGACCGGGACGTGCTCCTGGTCGAGGCCGGCACCTGCGGCTGGGCGGCGTCCGGGCGCAACGGCGGGTTCTGCGCCGCCTCGCTCACCCACGGCCTGGCCAACGGGGCCGAGCGGTGGCCCGACGAGATCGACGAGCTGGAACGGCTCGGCCGGGAGAACCTGGACGCCATCGCCGCCACCGTGGCGAAGCACGGCATCGACTGCGACTTCGAACGCACCGGGGAGCTGGCGGTTGCCGTCGAGCCGTACCAGCTCGCCGGGCTGGCGGAGGACGCCGACCTGGGCCGCCGGTACGGCCACGACGTCCGGCTGCTCGACCGGGACGAGGTGCGCGCCGAGGTGGCCTCGCCGACGTACCTCGGTGGGATGTGGGACCGGGACCGGGTGGCCCTGCTCGATCCGGCGAAGCTGGCCTGGGGGCTGCGCCGAACCGCCCTCGACGCGGGCGTCCGGATCCACGAGCACACCCGGGTGACCGGGCTGACCCGTGACGGCGGCGCGCTGCGCGCGGTCACGGCCGGCGGCCCGGACGCCGCCCCCGGCGCGGTCCGGGCCCGGCAGGTGGTGCTCGCCACCAACGCGTTCCCGCCGCTGCTGCGCCGGCTGCGCGCCTGGCTGGTGCCGGTCTACGACTACGCGCTGATGACCGAGCCGCTGACGCCCGCCCAGCGGGACGCCATCGGCTGGCGCAACCGGCAGGGGCTGGCCGACACCGGCAACCAGTTCCACTACTACCGGATCACCGCCGACGGCCGGATCCTGTTCGGCGGCTACGACGCGATCTACCACTACGGCAACCGGATGGCCCCCGAGCTGGAGCAGCGCGAGGCCACCTTCACCGCGCTGGCGTCCCACTTCTTCACGACCTTTCCCCAGTTGGAGGGGCTGCGCTTCAGCCACCGCTGGGGCGGCGTCATCGACACCTGCACCCGGTTCTGCGCGTTCTTCGGCACCGCCTACGAGGGGCGGCTGGCGTACGCGGCCGGGTACACCGGGCTGGGCGTCGGGGCGACCCGGTTCGGGGCGCGGGTAATGCTCGATCTGCTCGGCGGGGAGGAGACCCCGCTGACCCGGCTCGACCTGGTCCGCCGCAAGCCGCTGCCGTTCCCGCCGGAGCCGATCCGGGCCACCGGCATCAACCTCACCCGCTGGTCGCTCGCCCGCGCCGACGCGCGGGAGGGGCGGCGCAACCTCTGGCTCCGTACTCTCGATCGTCTTGGACTGGGGTTCGACTCCTGATGCGTATCCTCCTCGTCGGCGCCGGTGGCGTCGGCTCCGCCGCCGTATCCATCGCCGCCCGCCGTTCCTTCTTCGAGACCATGGTGGTCGCCGACTACGACCTCGACCGCGCGTCGCGGGCGGTGGCCGGCCACGGCGACCGGTTCGTCGCCGCCCGCGTCGACGCCTCCTCCGCCGAGGCCGTCGCCGCGCTCTGCCGGGAACACCGGATCACCCACGTGCTGAACGCGGTCGACCCGCGCTTCGTCATGCCGATCTTCGACGGCGCGTTCGCCGCCGGGGCCGACTACCTCGACATGGCGATGTCGCTGTCCCACCCGCACCCGGACGCGCCCCATTCGGAGACCGGGGTGAAGCTCGGCGACGAACAGTTCGCGGCGGCCGCCGCCTGGTCGGAGGCCGGCCGACTGGCGCTCTGCGGCATCGGCATCGAACCCGGCCTCTCCGACGTCTTCGCCCGCTACGCCGCCGACGAACTCTTCAGCGAGATCGACGAGATCGGGGTACGCGACGGCGCCAACCTCACCGTCGACGGCTACGACTTCGCCCCCTCGTTCTCCATCTGGACCACCATCGAGGAGTGCCTGAACCCGCCGGTGGTCTGGGAGGAGGGCCGTGGCTGGTACACCACGCCGCCGTTCTCCGAGCCCGAGGTGTTCGAGTTCCCCGAGGGGATCGGCCCGGTCGAGTGCGTCAACGTGGAGCACGAGGAGGTGCTGCTCATCCCGCGCTGGGTCAAGGCGAAGCGGGTCACCTTCAAGTACGGCCTGGGCGACGAGTTCATCGAGGTGCTGAAGACCCTGCACAAGCTGGGCCTCGACGCTGTTTCCCCGGTGCGCGTGCGCGGCGTCGAGGTCTCCCCGCGCGACGTGGTGGCGGCCTGCCTGCCCGACCCGGCCACCCTCGGCGACCGGATGCGCGGCAAGACCTGCGCCGGCACCTACGTGACCGGCACCGGCACCGACGGCCGGCCGCGGCGGGTCTACCTCTACCACGTGGTCGACAACGAGTGGTCGATGGCGGAGTACGGCCACCAGGCGGTGGTCTGGCAGACCGCGATCAACCCGGTCGTCGCCCTGGAGTTGCTGGCCACCGGTGCCTGGTCCGGCACCGGCGTGCTCGGCCCGGAGGCGCTGCCCCCGGTGCCCTTCCTCGACCTGCTCACCGGCTACGGCTCGCCGTGGGGAATGGAGGAGCGGTGACCCGCTACGGCCCGATGTTCGGCCCCGACATCACGTTCCTCGGCGTGCCCCCGTGCACGCTGGAGGAGCCGGTGACCTACGCCGACGCCGACGTGGTGATCGTCGGCGCGCCCTTCGACGGCGGCACCTCGCACCGGCCGGGCACCCGGTTCGGGCCGTCCGCCATCCGCCAGGCCTGCTACCTGCCGCACGACGGCTCCCGCCCGTCCCTCGCGCTGCGCGTGGACGGGTTGCAGGACCTGCGCGTCTACGACGCGGGCGACGTCGAGATGTTCTCCGGCGACATCGAGCGCTCGCTGGCCTCGCTGGAGACCGCCGTGCACGCGGTCGCCGCCGCCGGGGCCATCCCGATCGTGCTCGGCGGCGACCACTCCATCGCCCTGCCGGACGCCACCGGGGTGGCCCGGCACCACGGCCTCGGCCGGGTGTCGCTGGTGCACTTCGACGCGCACGCCGACACCGGGGACATCGAGTTCGGCTCGCTGCACGGGCACGGCCAGCCGATGCGCCGGCTCATCGAGTCCGGCGCGGTACGCGGCGACCGCTTCCTCCAGATCGGCCTGCGCGGCTACTGGCCGGGGCCGGAGACGCTGTCCTGGATGGCCGAGCAGCGGATGCGCTCGTACGAGATGACCGAGGTGGTGGCGCGCGGCCTGGACGAGTGCCTCACCGAGGCGTTCGGGATCGCCACCGACGAGTGCGAGGGCGTCTTCCTCTCCGTCGACGTGGACGTGGTCGACCCCGGCATGGCCCCCGGCACCGGCACCCCCGAGCCCGGCGGGTTCACCTCCCGGCAGCTCCTCGACGCGGTCCGCAGGGTCTGCTACGAGCTGCCGGTGGTCGGGGTGGACGTGGTCGAGGTCGCCCCGCCCTACGACCACGCCGACATCACCGCCTACCTGGGCAACCGGGTGGTGCTGGAGGCGCTGTCGGCGATCGCCCGCCGCCGCCGCGACGCCGCCGGCGGCGACCCCTGGAACCCGAGACAACCCCTCCTCGACGCCCGCTGACCGTCACCGCCGCCCCACCCCTTCCGCCGATCATGGAGTTGTGGCGCCCAGTGTGAGGCATTGGCGGCTTTTGGCTGCCGCCCCAACTCCTTGATCGGCGAGGCTGGTGGGGGGTTGTCCACAGGGGGCGGTGCCGGGGGAGGGGTGGTTGCAGGGTTGGGGTGTGGCGGGGGAGATTGAGGCGTACGGGGAGATGCGCGCCGCGGGGTTCAGCCGCGGGGTGATCAGGCACCGCGTCGAGCAGGGGCGCTTGCGTCGGCTGTCGCGGGGCGTCTATGGGACGCGTGATGACTTCGAGAGTCATCTGCGGGCGATCTTCCGTCGGTTACCGCCGGGTGCTCTGGTCGGTTTCCAGACCGGTGCGCAGCTCCACGGCTTCGGCGCGGTGCTGAGTCCTGAGGTGCATGTCATCGTGCCGGCGGGATGCGTCGTACCGCAGATTCGAGGGGTCGTCGCGCACGAAGCCGCACTTCCCGTGCCCGGGCCGGTGGAGATCGCTGGCGTGCCCTGCGCTCCGGCCGCCCGTTGCGCGGTGGACCTGGCCCGAGTGCTCCGGCGGATGGACGCCATGCCCCTGCTCGACCTGTGCCTGCGCTCTGGCGCCTGCGGCCCGGACGAGTTGCGTGCCGAAGTGGGGCGGCACGGCGGCCTGCGTGGCGTGTGCCAGGCCCGACGGTTGGTTCTTCTGGCCGATCCCCGGGCGGAATGCCGGCAGGAGAGTCAACTGCGGCTGTTGCTGGTGGATGGCGGCCTGCCGGCTCCTGAACCACAGCTCTGGGTGGCGGACGGATACGGTGCCCCACGCTATCGGCTGGACCTCGGCTACCGGCAGCACAAGATCGGCATCGAGTATGACGGCGTCTTCCACCTCGATCGCGACCGACTCCGCCACGACCGCTTCCGCATGAACTGGCTGGCGGCGAATGGCTGGCGCATGCGCCACTTCACCGACGTAGACCTCTACCGCCGCCCCCGATACATCACCGCGACGATCGCCGGCCTTCTCCGCCCCTGACCCGTCGATCAAGGACTTGTGGCTGCCGACGTAAGCCGCATTCGCGGCAACTCGGGAACCACAAGTCCATGATCGCCGGACTCGAGAGGTCAGCGGGCGAGGTGGGAGCGGATGAGGAAGCGGACGCCCTCGGGGGCCTCCAGCGAGAAGCCGCTGCCCCGGCCGGGCACCACGTCGACCGTGAGCCGGGTGTGCTTCCACAGGTTCCACTGGGACGTGGACATCCAGAACTCGACCGGTTCGGGCACGCCCTCCACCTCCAGCGAGGCGAGCAGCACGTCCGAGCCGCCGGTGCGGAACTCACCGGCCGGGTAGCACATCGGGGCGCTGCCGTCGCAGCAGCCGCCGGACTGGTGGAACATGATCGGCCCGTGGGCCGCCCGCAGCGACCGGATCAGTCCGGCCGCCGCGGGCGTCAGGGTGACGGGGTCACCCATCAGAAGAAGCCCAGCTTCTTGGGGGAGTAGCTGACCAGCAGGTTCTTGGTCTGCTGGTAGTGCTCCAGCATCATCTTGTGGTTCTCCCGGCCGATGCCGGACTGCTTGTAGCCGCCGAACGCGGCGTGCGCCGGGTAGGCGTGGTAGCAGTTGGTCCAGACCCGGCCGGCCTGGATCGCCCGCCCGGCCCGGTACGCGGTGTTGATGTCCCGGGTCCAGACGCCGGCACCGAGGCCGTACAGGGTGTCGTTGGCGATCTTCACGGCGTCGTCCAGGTCGGCGAAGGAGGTCACCGAGACCACCGGACCGAAGATCTCCTCCTGGAAGATCCGCATCGAGTTGTCGCCCTCGAAGATCGTGGGCTGCACGTAGTACCCGCCGGACAGCTCGCCGCCCAGGTCGGCCCGCTCGCCGCCGGTGAGCACCTTCGCGCCCTCCTGCCGGCCGATGTCCAGGTAGGACAGGATCTTCTCGAGCTGGTCGTTGGACGCCTGCGCTCCGATCATCGTGTCGGTGTCCAGGGGGTGGCCCTGCTTGACCTGCTGCGTCCGGGAGACGGCGGCGGCCAGGAAGTCGGAGTAGTGGCCCTGCTGGATCAGCGCCCGGGACGGGCAGGTGCAGACCTCGCCCTGGTTGAGCGCGAACATCGTGAAGCCCTCGAGGGCCTTGTCCCGGAAGTCGTCGGAAGCAGCGCTGACGTCGTCGAAGAAGATGTTCGGGCTCTTGCCGCCCAGCTCCAGGGTGACGGGTTTGATGTTCTCGCTGGCGTACTGCATGATCAGCCGCCCGGTGGTGGTCTCGCCGGTGAACGCCACCTTCGCCACCCGGGGCGAGGAGGCCAGCGGCTTGCCCGCCTCGACGCCGAAGCCGTTGACCACGTTGACCACGCCCGGCGGGAGCAGGTCGGCGACCAGCGAGAGCAGGTAGTGGATCGAGGCCGGGGTCTGCTCGGCCGGCTTGAGCACCACGGCGTTGCCGGCGGCGAGCGCCGGGGCGAGCTTCCAGACCGCCATGAGGATCGGGAAGTTCCACGGGATGATCTGCCCGACCACGCCGAGCGGCTCGTGGAAGTGGTACGCCACGGTATCGTCGTCGATCTCGCCGAGCGAGCCCTCCTGGGCCCGGACCGCCCCAGCGAAGTAGCGGAAGTGGTCGATCGCGAGCGGGATGTCGGCGGCCAGCGTCTCGCGTACCGGCTTGCCGTTCTCCCAGGTCTCGGCGATGGCGAGGGACTCCAGGTTCTCCTGCATCCGGTCGGCGATCCGGTTGAGGATGAGCGACCGTTCGGCGACCGAGGTGCGGCCCCAGGCGTCGGCGGCGCCGTGCGCGGCGTCGAGCGCCTTCTCCACGTCCTCGGCGGTGCCCCGGGCCACCTCGCAGAAGGTCTGCCCGGTCACCGGGGTGGGGTTCTCGAAGTACCGGCCGCCCTGCGGCTTCACGTACTCGCCGCCGATGAAGTGGTCGTAGCGGGACTGCCAGTGGGTGGGGGCGTCGTAGCGCGTCATGGGTACCTCCGCCGTCCGTCAGGGTGGATGGCGGAGGACGTTAGTTTCCGCGACGTTGCAGCAACGTTGCGCGCGGCAGGTCGTACTCCTCGGCGAGCTGGCGGGCCCGGGCCAGGGCGAGCGGCCGGCGCGGCGCGCCCGGCGGCAACGCCCGGGCCAGGGCCTGCCAGGCGGTGAGGTCGTCGGCGCCGGCGGGGGTCGAGGTCCAGGCGGCGAGCAGCGCCGGGTCCGCGGCGGCCAGCACGGCCGCGCGGAGCTGGCCGTCGACCAGCCGGCGCAGTCGCGCCACTCCGGGCGCGTCGGACCCGGGCAGCAGGGACCCGGGGTACGCCCGGAGCGCTCCCGCCGGGTCGCCGTGTTCCAGCAGTTCGGTGACGGTACGGAAATCCGCCCGGACGGTCGGCCGCAGCCGGTACGGGCGGGAGTCGAGCAGTTGCTCGCCGAGCGCCCGGCGCAGCCGGGACAGTTCGGCGCGCAGGGTGACCGGGTGCAGCCGGTCGTCGCCGTAGAGGTCGAGGCCGAGCTGTTCCCCGGTGCGCCCCTCGGGGTGGTCGAGGAGCAGCACCAGCAGCTCGCTGTGCCGTCGGCCGAGCCGGATCCGTCGGCCGCCGACGCGCAGCTCCGCCTCGTCCCGGCCGAGGGCGGCGACGTGCAGCACGTCGGGCTCGGCGGGGACGGCGCCGGCCAGGAACGCCTCGGCGGCCCGGGCGGTGGCCCGGACCAGGGCCAGGCTCTGCGGGGTGGCCAGGTGGTCCCCGCCGGTGATGTCGACGGCGCCGAGCAGCCGTCCGGTGACCGGGTCGTGGATCGGTGCGGCGGCGCAGGTCCAGCGCTGCACCGGCCGGACGAAGTGCTCGGTGGCGAAGATCTGCACGCTGTGGTCGACGGCCAGGGCGGTGCCGGGCGCGTTGGTGCCGGCGTGGGCCTCGTCCCAGCGGGCGCCGGGCACGAAGTTCATCCGCTCGGCGTGCCGGAGCACCCCGGGGTGCCCCTCCACCCAGAGCAGCCGCCCGTCCGCGTCGCAGACCGCCATCAGGTGCGCGCCGTCCAGCGCGATGCCGCCGAGCAGGTCGCGGAAGAGGGGCAGCACGCGGGCCAGCGGGTGGGCGGCGCGGTAGCTCGCCAGCGCGTCGTCGGTGAGGTCGACCGGGGCGGTGGCCTCGGGGTCGAGCAGCGCGGACCGCTCCCACGACCGGCGGACCACGTCGCGGACCCGGCCGGTGGTGGTGCCGGCGGTGAGGAACGCTTCGTGGGCGGCGCCGACCTGCGCGATCCGCTCCGCCGGATCGGCGCCGAATTCCAGGGCGAGCCACGGGTCAGCCATCGGCGACCTCCTCGCGCCCATGGTGACCCAGCTCACCGCCGATCGCCAAGCCGCCTCCGAACTTGTCATTGACAAGTTCCGTTCTCCTCCGCAAACTTGACAGCGACAAGATGCGATCGGGGAGGTCGAGATGGAACTGACGACGGTCCGGAAGATGTGGCAGCTCATCGAGCCCGTGCACGCGCTGGTCTACTACGCGCCGGAGCTGACCGAGGAGGCCGCCGCGCTCGGCCTGCCCACCGGGGAGCGCTGGCCCGGCTACTTCGCGCTGCGCAGCGCCCCGCTCGGCGCGGCCGGGCCGAACCTGGTAGCCGCCACCTACTACAGCTTCAGCCCCCGGATGGTCGCCGAGTACGTGCCGGCCGTCTGGGCCACCGCCGACCCGACCAAGGTCCTCGCCGCCCGGCTGTCCGGGGTGGACCGGGCGCTGCGCGCCCTGCTCGGCGAGCGGGTCGAGTCGGCGGAGCTGGCCGAGGCCGCCGCCCTGGCCCGCCGCGCGGTCCGCGCCGCCGACCTGGGTGGCCGCCCGCTCGCCGCCGCCAACGCCGACCTGCCCTGGCCGGACGCGCCGCACCTGGCGCTCTGGCAGGCCACCACGATCCTGCGCGAGCACCGGGGCGACGGCCACATCGCGGCGCTGCGCACCGCCGGGCTGGACCCGGCGGAGTCGCTGGTCTCCTTCGCCGCCGTCGGGGCCGCCCCGGCGGAGGTCTTCGCCAGCCGCCGGTGGACCGCCGAGGAGTGGGCCGCCGCCCGCGAGCGGCTGGCCGCCCGGGGCCTGGTCGACGGCGACGGGGTGGCCACCGAGGCCGGCCGCCGGCTCCGTGACGAGGTCGAGCGGCGGACCGACGAATTGGCCGCCGCGCCGTGGCGGGCGCTCGGGCCGGCCGTCGGCCGGTTCGCCCAGCTGGTCGCCCCGCTCACCCAGGCGATCGTGGCCACCAACCTGCTCCCGGCGCAGAGCACCCTGGGGATCACGCGCCTGCAGTGATCCGGCTCACTCCCCAGCCTCCGGTGGCCCCTCCGGCCCGGACGAACGCCCCAGACGGCGCGACGGGGACCGGTCCGTGCCCGCCGACGTGGAGGATTGCTCCGGCGGCGCTTACGGAACCCTTATCTCCTGCCTGGGACCGTATGCCGGACGGACGAGGAGCACGGGGGAGCGGAAGCGGTGCGGGTGCTGGTGGCGGACGACGAGCGGTTGCTGGCGGACACGGTCGCCGAGGGGCTGCGTCGGTTCTCGATGGCGGTCGACGTCTGCTACGACGGCGACGGCGCGCTGGAGCGGATCGGGGTCAACCGGTACGACGTGGCCGTGCTGGATCGGGACATGCCCGGCGCCACCGGCGACGAGGTGTGCCGCAGCCTCGCCGGATCCGACGCCGGCACCCGGGTGCTGCTGCTCACCGCCGCCGCCGGCATCCGCGACCGGGTGGCCGGCCTCGGGCTGGGCGCCGACGACTACCTGACCAAGCCGTTCGCCTTCGCCGAGCTGGTGGCCCGGGTGCAGGCGCTGGGCCGGCGTTCCGCCCCGGCGGTGCCGCCGGTGCTGGAGCGGCACGGGGTGTTGCTCGACGTGGCCCGGCACGCGGTCACCCGGGACGGGCGGCCGCTCGGCCTCAGCCCCAAGGAGTTCGCCGTCCTGCACGTGCTGATGCGCGCCGGCGGCGGCGTGGTCAGCGCCGAGGAGCTGCTGGAACAGGCCTGGGACGAGTTCGCCGACCCGTTCACCAACGCGGTCCGGGTCACCGTGATGACGCTGCGCAAGAAGCTCGGCCAGCCGTCCGTGATCCACACCGTGCCGAAGGCCGGCTACCGGATCGGTGACCCGGCGTGAGCCCCCGTCGTCGCGTCCTGCTGGTCGGGGCGCTCGCCCTGCTCGGCGGATACTGGCTGCCCGGCCTCGGCAAGCAGCTGCTCGGCGCGGTGTGGTGGCGGGCGCAGGCGTTCTGCGACCTGCAGACGGTCGGCGTGGTGTGCGAGCCCGCCCGCCCGCTCATCCCGGTGCTTCCCGGGCTGATCGAGTTGCTGGTCATGCTGGCCGGTGTGTTCGCGGTCTGGGGCGCGGCCCGCTGGTGCCTGCGCCCGGTGCGCGACCTCGCCGACCCGATCGCCGACCTCGGGCCGCAGAACCTGGGCCACCGGATCCGCCGCGGCGGCCGCGACGAACTGGCCCGGCTCGCCCGCGCCATCGACGACATGATGGACCGGGTCACGGCCGGCTACGAGGGGCAGCGGCGGTTCGCCGCGAACGCCTCGCACGAGCTGCGCACACCGCTGGCGGTGCAGCGCACGCTGATCGAGGTCGGCATGGCCCAGTCGCTCACCGGCGAGCAGCTCGACCTGCTCACCGCCCAGCTGCTGGCCACCAACGAGCGCAACGAGCGCCTCATCGAGGGCCTGCTCGCGCTCAGTGAGAGCGACCAGGGGCTGCGCTCCTCCACCCCGCAGCGCCTCGACGAGATCGTCACCAGCGTGCTGGCCGCGTACGCGGACCGGGCGGCCGAGGCCGGGGTGACCGTGGAGAGCCGGCTGGCGCCCCGGGTCGTGCCGGGCGAGCGGGTGCTGCTGGAGCGCCTGGTCGGCAACCTGGTGGAGAACGGGATCAAGTACAACCGGCCGGGCGGGGGGCTCACCGTCACCGTCGGCGCGGATCCGGCGTTGACCGTCACCAACACCGGCCAGACCGTCCCGGGCGAGGCGGTCGCCGGCCTCTTCGAACCCTTCCGGCGCCTGGCCCGGGACCGAACCAACCAGGGCGGCGGTGCCGGCCTCGGCCTGGCCATCGCCCGCTCGATCACCCAGGCGCACGACGGCATCATCGCCGCCCGCGCGGGCGAGGACGGCGGCCTGCGCGTCGACGTCCAGCTACCCGCCGTGCGCTGACCCACCCTTCGAAGACCCTCGGGAGCCGCCGATGCGGCATCCCGCGATGCCACCTGCCCGAAAACGGCCGACGGCGTGCGACGCCGGGAGAGGAGACCACCGTGCCGACCCGTACCGATCAGGCCGCGACGCCGGCCGGCCGGGTGGTCTGGGCCGACGTGGCCAAGGGCGCCTGCATCATCCTCGTGGTGCTCTGGCACGTCATCGTCAAGCACTACCTGCGGATCGACTGGCGGATCCAG
Organism: Micromonospora sp. NPDC004540; assembly: GCF_040610095.1. NCBI lineage: Bacteria > Bacillati > Actinomycetota > Actinomycetes > Micromonosporales > Micromonosporaceae > Micromonospora > Micromonospora sp. NPDC004540. The sequence continues at coordinate 34,251 of NZ_JBEXLR010000022.1, read as the reverse complement.
CTGCCGGTGCCGGGGGCTTGGGGACTGCTCGGCGAGCAACTGCTCCCGCTGCGGATGCCGCTCTTCTTCACGATCTCCGGGATCTTCGCGGCGAACGCCGTCGCCCGGCCGTGGCGGGTGGCCGGCCGCCCCCGGATCGCCCGGAACCTCCACCTCTACGCGACCTGGCTGCTCATCCACACCGCCCTGCTGGCCCTCGCGCCGGACTTCCCGACCGACCGGGCCACCAGCCTCGGCGGCCTGCTGGCCCAGCTCACCGTCACGCCCTCCAACCTCTGGTACCTGTACGCGCTGGCGCTCTACTTCGCGCTGGCCAAGGCACTGCGCCGGGTCCACCCGGCGCTGCTGCTCGCCGCCTCGGGCGCGCTCTCCGCCGTGGCGGCGACGGGCCTGCTGGACAGCCCGGGCAACCGCGGGCAGGTCTACCAGAACCTGGTGTTCTTCCTTGCCGGCGTGCATTTGCGGCCGTACCTCCAGCGCTGGGCAGCCGGCGCGACCGCCCGCCGCCTCGCCGGGATCGGAACGGCGTACGCCGTCGCGCTGGCCGCCATGGCGCTGGCCGGGGCCGAGGGCTGGCCCGGCGTACGGCTGCTCGTGTCGGTCGTCGCGGTGGCGTTCGGCGTCACCGCGGCGGCCCGGGTGGCCCGGCTCCGGGTCGTCGGCGGGGCGCTCGCCCGGCTCGGCCGCCGGACCCTGCCGATCTACGTGATCCACATGCCGGTGCTGGCCCTGCTGCACCGGCTCCTCGCCGGCCCGGTCGCCGACCTGAACCGGCCCGGGCGGGCGCTGCTGGCGGCCGGTTACCCGGTCCTGCTCACCGCGGTGGTGCTGGCGCTCAGCCTGGCCGTCCACCGTGGACTCACGGCGGCCGGCGCGCGTTGGCTGTTCGACCTGCCGCGCCGCGCCGGCGCCGACCACAACCGAGAAGGAGAGACCATGTCCCGCAGCCACGCTCCGGCTCTGCCGGACCGGGCCAGCGTCGAGGAGGCCGCCTGGTGGCTGTCCGGCCGGGTGGTGCGTACCCCCGTGCTGAACTGCCCGGCGATCGACCGGCTGGCCGGCGCCCGGATCCTGCTCAAGGCGGAGAACCTCCAGACCGGGGGCTCGTACAAGATGCGCGGCGCCATGCTGGCGGTGGGCCGGCTCGCCGCGGCCGGCCACACCGGGGTGGTCGCGCAGAGCACCGGCAACCACGCCGTGGCGGTGGCCCTCGCCGCCCGCCGGCACGGGCTGGCCGCGACCGTGGTGCTGCCGGTCGACGCCGCGCCCGTGAAGGTGGCCCGGGCCCGGGCGGCCGGCGCACGGGTCGTCCTCGCCGGCACCACCGTCGAGGAGCGGCTGGCCGCCGCCCGGCAGCTCGCCGATGCCGACGGTCACCCGCTGGTCGACGCGTACGACCACCCGGACGTGGTGGCGGGGCAGGGCAGCGCCAGCCTGGAGCTGATCGAGGAGGCGGAACGGGCCGGCACCCCGCTGGACGCGCTGGTGGTGCCGGTGGGTGGGGGCGGCGGAATCGCCGGGGCCTGCCTGGCCGCCGCCGGCACCCCGATCGAGGTGTACGGCGTCGAGCCGGTCGGCTGCGACTCGCTGGCCCGCAGCCTCGCCGCCGGCCGGCCCACCCCGGTCGCCCCGGCGCCCACCATCGCCGACGGGCTCCGCCCGAGCTGCGTCGGCGACCTGCCGTTCGCCGTGGCGCGGGACGCCGTCCGGGGCGTCGTCCGGGTCGACGACGACGCGATCGCCGAGGCGTTCCGGCTGCTCCTGCTGGAGCTGAAGGTGCTGGTCGAGCCGTCCGGGGCGGCCGGGCTGGCCGGCGCGCTGCGGCTGGCGGTCCAGCCGGGCGGCCCCGACGGAGCGCTGTGGCCGGCGGGCGATTCCGACGACGCGCTGCGGCCGGCGGGTGGCGTCGACGGCGGCCGGCCGGGGCGGTACCGGACGATCGGCGTGGTGCTGACCGGCGGCAATGTCGAGGCGGAACTCATTTCCCGGTTGGCGAGCGGACCCGTCGCCGACCTGGCTCGGATGGAAGGGGTGGCGGCGTGAGGGCTGCGGTTCGGATCGGCGTCCTGTTCGGTGGCCCGTCGGCGGAGCACGAGGTCTCGTGTGCCTCGGCGCTCGGCGTGGCCCGCGCCCTGACCGAGCGGGGCCATCAGGTGGTTGCGCTCGGGATCACCCGCACCGGCGGGCTGCGGCTGGTGCCGGAGCCGGTGCTGGCCGAGCGCCGCGCGAGCGTGGGCGGCGGCCTGGCCATCGACGACCGGCTGCCGGTGACCGGCCCGGCCGTGGAGCTGCGGGCCGGGGCGAGCGCCGGCACGGTGGCGGTCACCGCGGCCGACGCGCCCGGGGCGGTGCACGCCGAGCTGGACGTGGTCTTCCCGGTCCTGCACGGCCCGTACGGCGAGGACGGCGTCGTGCAGGGGCTGTTGGAATCGCTCGGGGTGCCGTACGTCGGGTGCGGCATCCTCGCCTCCGCCGTCGGGATGGACAAGGTGGCGATGAAGCGGGCGCTGCGGGCCGAGGGGGTGCCGACCACCCCGCACGTCTGGTTCGACGCGCCGACCTGGCAAGCCGCCGAGGACCCGGAGAAGCTGGTCGTCGGGCTGCGCCGGCCGCTGTTCGTCAAGCCGGCCCGGATGGGCTCCTCGATCGGGATCTCCCGGGTGGCCGAGGGCGACGACCTGGCGGCGGCGGTCGAGGAGGCGTTCCGGCACGACCACGTGGTGCTGGTCGAGCAGGGCGTGACCGGGCGGGAGCTGGAGTGCGGCGTGCTCGGCGGCTGGCGCCCGGAGGCGTCGGCGGTCGGCGAGGTCCGGGTGGCGGGCGGTTGGTTCGACTACCGGCAGAAGTACTTCGGCGACGCGGACCCGATGATCGTCCCGGCGCCGCTGCCCGACGAGGTCACCGAGCGGATCCGGGAGCTGTCCGTCCGGGCGTTCACGGCGATCGGCGGCTGGGGCCTGGCCCGGGTCGACTTCCTCTACGACGAGACGACCGGCGACCTGTTCGTCAACGAGCTGAACACCCTGCCCGGCTTCACGGCGCACTCGATGTATCCGAAGGTGTGGGCCGAGTCCGGCGTCGACTATCCCGAGGTGGTGGACCGGCTGGTCGCGCTCGCCTTCACCCGGCACGCGGCCCGGCCGGCGGCCGTACGGCCCGGTGGTGCGGCATGATCCTGCTCTCCGATCCCCGGGTCGCGGCGGTGTCCAGCCGGGACGACGGCGATCCGCTGGTCGACCTGCGGGAACTGCCGGAGCTGCGGCTGGACACCCGGGCCGCCGACCCCGCCGGGGCGTACGCCCGGGTGCGGCGCGGGGTCGCGGACCGGTTGCTGGCCGCGCAGCGCGCGCTGCCGGCCGGCCTGCGCCTCCTGGTCGTCGAGGGGTACCGGCCGTACCGGGCGCAGCTCGACATCTTCACCGGCTACCGGGACGAGCTGCGCCGGCGCTACCCGGACTGGCCGGCGGAGCGGCTGCACCGGGAGACCACGAAGTTCGTCTCGCCGGTCGAGGTGGCGCCGCACAGCACCGGCGGCGCGGTGGACCTCACCCTGTGTGACGCCGACGGGATCGAGTTGGAGATGGGCACCGCCATCGACGCCACCCCCGAGGACAGCGCCGAGGCCTGCTTCACCGCGGCCCGGCACATCCCGGTGAGCGCGTGGCGGAACCGGCAGGTCCTGGTGGCGGCGCTGAGCGGGGCGGGGCTGGTGAACTACCCGACCGAGTGGTGGCACTGGTCCTACGGCGACCGGTACTGGGCGCTGCTCACCGGAGCGCCACACACTCGTTACGGTCCGTTGTGATCTGCCGCCCCGGCTGAACGGTCCGGCCCTCCCGTCCGTACCAGGCGTCGTACGAGACCACCGGACGACGGGAGAGACAACGTGAAGGTGCAGCGCAAGCACGTGCTGGCGGCGACCGTGGCACTGGCCGCCTCGGCGGTCGTCGCGGTGGGCACGGGGATGGGGTTCGCGGAGACCGCCCCGGCCGGGCAGTCGGCCTGTGCCGGGTCGGTGACCTTCTCGGCCGAGGGCGGGGCGCCGGCGGCGACCAGCGGGCAGTTCCCGGTGGGCACCCGGCTGCGGGTGACCAACCTGGACAACGGCAAGGTGGCCACGGTGACGGTGACCGGCCCGTCGGGCAGTTGCGTGCTGCTCAACGCGGCGGCCATGGATCTGGTCCGTGAGCCGGGCAAGAACGTGATCCGCCGGAACCTGGTCGAGCGCCTCGACGGCGGTGCCCCGGCGACCGGCGCGGCCCGGCCGGGTGGCGGCGCCCCGGCCGGCGAGGCCCGGCCGGGCAACGCCCAGCCGGGCGGCGTGCCCGCCGCCAGCGTCTGCACCGGGGCGATCACCTTCTCCGCCGAGGGCGGGGCGCCGGCCGCCACCAGCGGGCAGTTCCCGGTGGGCACCCGGCTGCGGGTGACCAACCTGGACAACGGCAAGGTGGCGACCGTGACGGTCACCGGGCCGTCCGGGAGTTGTGTGCTGCTCAACGCGGCGGCCATGGACCTGATCCGCGAGCCGGGCAAGAACCTGGTCCGCCGCAACACGGTGGAACTGCTGCGCTGACCGTGCCCGGTCCGGCGCCGGGTGGAACGCCGGGGCGGCTGCCCCGTGGCGTTCCACCCGGCCGGGCCACTCAGGCGATCCGGCGGAGCCGGCGTACGGAGAGGTAGAGCAGGAGGGCGGCGAGGGCGACGAAGATGCCGGTCTCGATCCACTGGAACGGCCAGAACCGGTCCGCCGGCTGGTAGAGCTCCCAGTTGTAGGCGCCGGGTCCGGCGCCGATGTCGGCCCCGCAGCGGCCGCCGTCCGGTGCCTGGCCGCCCGCCGGACACATGATCCGGGTGTCGGCCGCCAGCATCTTCCCGTCGGCGTTGCGCACGCCGCTGGCGAGGACCCAGTTGCCCCGGCCCTCCTGCAGCGGTTCGGCCCCCTCGATCGGGAAGGTGAGGGTGCGGGCGGGCTGGTAGTGCGGTCTGGCCAGAATCGCCACCGCCGCCCGGACCCCGATGAACGCGGCCAGGGTGACGCCCATGGCGGGCAGCATCCGGCGCCAGAGGGTGCCGGCGAAGATGCCGAGCGCCACCGCGAAGAGGGTGTAGCCGATCGGGGCGATGCCCTGCAGGTCGAAGACGATGAAGCCGAGGCGGCCCTCGTGCGCGGCCTGGGTCAGCGGGCTGACCCACCAGGCCATGCCCAGTCCGTAGACGATTGCCAGGGTGACCGTGACGACGACGACCAGGCCGAACTTCACCAGGGCCCACCGCGTCCGGCCGACGCCCTGCGTCCAGGCGAACCGGTGCGTGCCGTGCTCCACCTCGCGGGCGACCAGCGGGGCGCCCCAGAACAGACCGACGAGCACCGGCAGCACGACGAGCAGGACCGCCACCAGGTTCAGGCTCTGGTACCGGTTGGTGAACTGGCGGAACGCCGACTCACAGCCGTTCGCGGTGACCGGGTCGATCTGCGAACGCGCCAGCTGACTGACGCAGTTCGGCAGCCCGAGCTCGGTGAAGCTGTGCCGCATCGACAGGCCGATCGGGATCATCAGGGCCGCCAGCGCGGCGAAGCCGAGCAGGGTGAAGAGCAGCTGCTTGCGGTGCTGCCGCCAGGCCAGCCAGATCATGCCGGCACCTCCCAGGCCGCGTGGCTCGTGGTGGTCTCGCCCTCTGCGAGGTACGCCAGCACGAGGTCCTCCAGGGTCACGTCGTGCACCGTCCACTCGGGATCGGTGATGTCGCCGTCGGTCCGGACCAGCAGGGTCGACTGGCGAGCGGTGTGGCTGGCGCGGACCACGGCGGCCACGCCCTTGATCGGTTCGCCGCTGTGCCGGGGCCCGACCAGCTGCCGGTGGACGGCGACCAGGTCGTCGACCCCGCCGACCAGGTGCACCTGGGCGGCCTGCAGCACGACCAGGTAGTCGCAGACTCGTTCCAGGTCGGCCAGCAGGTGCGAGGAGAGCAGCACGGTCGTCTCGGACTCGGCGACGCTGCCCATCAGCGACTGCAGGAACTCCCGGCGCGCCAGCGGATCGAGGCTGGCGACCGGTTCGTCGAGGAGCAGCAGCCGGGGCCGCTTCGCGAGTGCGAGCGCCAGTGCGACCTGCGCCCGCTGGCCGCCGGACAGCTTGCCGACGGGCAGCTTCGGCGGGATGCCGAGCTGGGCCAGCCGGTTGCGGGCGAGCGCCCCGTCCCAGCGCTTGTTCATCCGGCGGCCCACCTCCACCAGTTGGGCCGCGGTGAAGTCCCGGTAGAGCGGAGTGTCCTGGGCGACGAAGCCGATCTCGGGCAGCACCGACGGGTTGGCGTACGGCGTTTCGCCGAAGATCTGCACCGCGCCGGCGTCCGGCCGCAGCAGGCCGACCGCGAGGTGCAGCAGGGTGCTCTTGCCGGCACCGTTGGGGCCGACGAGGGCGGCGATCCGCCCGGCGGGCAGGCGCAGCGAGCAATCCCGCAGCGCCCAGGTTCTTCCGTACCGTTTGCCGAGCTGCTCGGCCTCCAGCGCGATCTCCATCAGCTGTCCTCTCATCCTGCTGAGGCGGGTTCGGCGCGCGTCGTGCCGGCGACGAGCGCGGCCCGCATGGTGGTCTCGACCAGGGCGGTGACGTCTTCCGGGGTGAGCCCGACGGCGCGGGCGCGGTGCAGCCAGGCCACCAGCTCCTCGCGAAGCTCGGCCTGATCGGCCAACGACGAGCCGGCGACGGTCCGGCGGACAAAGGTGCCGACGCCGGGGCGTCCCTCGACCAGACCTTCGATCTCCAGCTCGCGGTACGCCTTCAGCACCGTGTTCGGGTTGATGGCCAGCGACTGCGCGACGTCGCGGACCTTCGGCAACTGGTCGCCAGCCGTCAGCAGCCCCACCCGCAGGGCCTGTTTGACCTGCTGGATCAGCTGCACATAGGTGTTCACCTTGGACCGGCCGTCCAGTACGAACTCGATCACGCGACGCCCTTCTATTGTCCTACGACAGTAGGACTATAGGACAGGATCGCCCTCCGTGGGGGTCCTTCGGCCGGAGTGTCGGAGGTGGGTCCTAGCGTGCCGGGTGTGGGCATCCTGACCGAATACTTCGCGGCCACCCCGGAGCGGGCGCGCGCCGCCGCCGAGACCGGGCCGAGCGATGAGCTGGAGCCGCTGCGCTGCAAGTTCGTCGACCCGGCCGTGCTCGGCGGTGCACTGTGGGAGGTGGTGCGGCACGGCCGCCTCGGTTCACCGCGGAACGCGCTGTACGCCAGCGCCGAGCGGGTCGACACCAACGACGAGTTCGGGCCCTACCTGGTGCGGCTGAAGCCGGACTTTGTGCGCGAACTGGCGGCGCTGCCGGACGAGCGCCTGCTGCCGGTCGCCACCGAATGGCGCACCGCCGAGGAGTGGATGGGGGAGCCGGAGGTGGAACTGATCGCCGAGCTCGTCGTCGAGCTGCGCCGGGTGGCGCGTGCGGCCAGCGGGGACGGGCTCGACGCCTACTGCTGGATGTGTCTCTGACCCGGGAGAGGGTGGAACACCACGGGCGGCACCTGGGGGGGTCGACGCCCGTGGTGTTCCACGATCGGGGCTGACCTCGGTCAGCCGAAGGCGGCCTCCAGGATGTCCAGGCCACGGGCCAGCTCGTCGTCGGAGATGACGAGCGGCGGCAGGAAGCGCAGCACGTTGCCGTAGGTGCCGCAGGTCAGGGTGAGCAGCCCGGCCGCGTGGCAGGCCGCCGAGATCGCCGCCGCGGCGGCCGGGTCCGGGGTCAGCGTGCCCGGCTGGACGAGCTCCACGGCGAGCATCGCGCCGCGGCCGCGCACCTCGGCGACGCGCGGGTCGCGGTCGGCGATCCCGCGCAGCCGGTCGACCATGACCGTGCCGATCCGCCGGGCGGCGGCGGCCAGGTCCAGCTCGTGCATGGTCTCGATGGCCGCGAGCGCGGCCGCGCAGGCGATCGGATTGCCGCCGTACGTCCCGCCCAGGCCGCCCACGTGCACCGCGTCCATCAGCTCGGCCCGGCCGGTGACCGCGGCCAGGGGCAGCCCGCCGGCGATCCCCTTGGCCAGGGTGACCAGGTCCGGCTCGACACCCTCGTGCTGGCAGGCGAACCAGTCGCCGGTCCGGCAGAACCCGGTCTGGATCTCGTCGGCGACGAACACCACCCCGGCGGCGGTCGCCCACTCGCGCAGCGCCGGGAGGAACCCCTCGGCCGGCACCACGAAACCACCCTCGCCCTGGATCGGCTCGATGAGCAGCGCCGCCACGTTCTCCGCGCCGACCTGCTTCTCCACCATCTCGACGGCCCGCGCCGCGGCCGTCGCGCCGTCCAGCCCGCCGTCGCGCAGCGGGTACGACATCGGCACCCGGTAGACCTCACCGGCGAACGGCCCGAACCGGTGCTTGTACGGCATGTTCTTCGCGGTCAGCGCCATGGTCAGGTTGGTCCGGCCGTGGTAGGCGTGGTCGAAGACCACCACCGCCGGCCGCCCGGTGGCGTGCCGCGCGATCTTCACGGCGTTCTCCACCGCCTCCGCGCCGGAGTTGAACAGCGCCGAGCGCTTCTCGAAGTCGCCCGGGGTCAGCGCGTTGAGCTGCTCGCAGACCGCCACGTACGACTCGTAGGGCGCGACCATGAAGCAGGTGTGGGTGAAGCGCTCGACCTGGGCGCGTACCGCCTCGACCACCTTCGGCGCGGAGTTGCCCACGTTGGCGACCGCGATGCCGGCCGCGAAGTCGATCCACTCCCGCCCGTCGACGTCGGTGATCGTCCCGCCGCCCGCGTGGTCGACGTAGGCGGCGATCGTGCTGCCGACGCCCCGGGCCACGGCCGCCCCTCGGCGCTTGTGCAGTTCCTCGCTGGACATGGGTCAGCCCTCGATGTTGTGCATGACGTGCTTGATCCGGGTGTAGTCCTCCAGGCTGTAGACCGAGAGGTCCTTGCCGTGCCCGGAGTGCTTGAAGCCGCCGTGCGGCATCTCGGAGACGAACGGGATGTGCGTGTTCACCCAGACGCAGCCGAAGTCCAGCCGGCGGGTCATCCGCATGGCCCGGCCGTGGTCCTTCGTCCACACCGAGGCCGAGAGGCCGTAGTCCACGCCGTTGGCCCAGCGCACCGCCTCGTCCTCGTCGGAGAAGCGCTGCACGGTGATGACCGGGCCGAACACCTCGTCCTGGATGATCTCGTCGGCCTGGCGGACCCCGGAGACCACGGTCGGTGCGTAGAAGTAGCCGCGCTCGCCGACCTGGGAGCCGCCGGTGTCGACCTTCGCGTGGTCCGGCAGCCGGTCGACGAAGCCGCGTACCCGGGCGAGCTGGTTGGCGTTGTTCAGCGGGCCGTAGAGCACGTCCTCGTCGTCCGGCGCGCCGGTCTTCGTGTTGCGGGCCTGCTCGGCGAGGGCGGCCACGAAGTCGTCGTGGATGCCGGGGCCGGCGAGCACTCGGGTGGCGGCGGTGCAGTCCTGGCCGGCGTTGAAGTAGCCGCCCACCGCGATCGCCTCGGCCGCCGCCTCGATGTCGGCGTCGTCGAAGATCACGACGGGGGCCTTGCCGCCCAGCTCCAGGTGGGTCCGCTTGAGGTCCGGCGCGGCCGCGGAGGCCACCTCCATGCCCGCGCGGGTCGAGCCCGTGATGGACACCAGCTGCGGGGTCGGGTGGGAGACGAGGGCGCGACCGGTGTCCCGGTTGCCGCAGACCACGTTGAACACGCCCGGCGGGAAGAACTCGGACGCGATCTCGGCCAGCAGCAGCGTCGACACCGGGGTGGTGTCGGAGGGCTTCAGCACCACCGTGTTGCCGGCCGCCAGGGCCGGGGCGATCTTCCAGACCGCCATCATGAGCGGGTAGTTCCAGGGCGTGACCTGGGCGCAGACGCCGATCGGCTCGCGCCGCACGTAGGAGGTGTGCCCGGCCATGTACTCCCCGGCCGAGCGCCCCTCCAGCAGGCGGGCGGCGCCCGCGAAGAACCGGAACTGGTCCACCGCCGGCGGCAGCTCCTCGTCGGCGGTGAGCTGGCGGGGCTTGCCGGTGTTGCGCACCTCGGCGTCGACCAGCTCGGCCGCCCGGGACTCCACCGCGTCGGCGAGCTTGAGCAGGGCCTTCTGCCGCTCGCCCGGGGTGGCGTCCCGCCAGGTCTCGAACGCGGCGGCGGCCGCCTTCATCGCCGCGTCCACGTCCGCCGCCCCGGAGACCGGCGCCTGGGCGAAGACCTCGCCGGTGCACGGGTCGATCAGGTCGGCGTAGCCGCCGTCCACCGGGTCGACGTACTCGCCGTTGACGAAGTTGCGCAGCTGCTGCTGATCGCTCATCAGAAGTCTCCGAGGGGTGGCCGGGGGGAAGGTCTGCGGAGGTTATCGCAATCTGACTGCCATCTTGGCTACTGAATCCGAGGCAGACAAGGGTTTGAGCAACTGTTTCCGCGCGGCCTTGTGTGGTCTACGCTGCCGAGCGTGGAGCCGAGAGCCTTCTATGTCGCCGGCCGCCCCGCCCACGGCGAGGGTGAGCTGACCGTCACCCACCCGTACGACGGCCGGACGGTGGGGCGTACCACCCTCGCCACGCCCGACCAGGTCGAAGCCGCCGTCGCGGCAGCCGCCGAGGTGGCCGCGGCGGCCGCGGCCCTGCCCGCGCACGCCCGCGCGGCCGCCCTCGACCACGTCTCCCGGCGGCTGGCCGAGCGGGCCGACGAGGTCGCCGCGCTGATCACCGCCGAGAACGGCAAGCCGGTGAAGTGGGCGAAGGCCGAGGTGGGTCGGGCGGTCTCCACCTTCCGCTGGGCCGCCGAGGAGGCCCGGCGCTTCTCCGGTGAGCTGCAACGCCTCGACACCGACCCGGCGGCCACCGGCCGGATCGCGCTGGTCCGGCGGGTGCCCCGCGGCCCCGTCCTGGGGATCGCGCCGTTCAACTTCCCGCTGAACCTGGTCGCGCACAAGGTCGCCCCGGCCATCGCCGTCGGCGCACCCATCGTGGTCAAGCCGGCCCCGGCCACCCCGCTCTCCGCGCTGCTGCTCGGCGAGATCCTGGCCGAGACCGACCTGCCCGCGGGGATGTTCTCGGTGCTGCCGCTGCCCAACGAGCGCGCCGCCGAACTCGTCGCCGATCCCCGGCTGCCGGTGGTGTCGTTCACCGGCTCCGGACCGGTCGGCGCGGCCATCCGCCGGGCCGCCCCGGACAAGCACGTCACCCTGGAACTCGGCGGCAACGCGGCGGCGGTGATCTGCGAGGACTGGTCGTCGGACGGGGACCTCACCTTCGCCGCGCACCGGATCGCCACCTTCTCCAACTACCAGGCCGGGCAGTCGTGCATCGCGGTGCAACGGGTGTACGTGCACGAATGGCTCTACGACGGCTTCCTGCCCCGGCTCGTCGCGGCCGTCGAGGAGCTGCGCACCGGCGACCCAACCTCCGAACTGACCGACGTGGGGCCGCTGGTCTCCGTCGAGGCGGCGGAACGCGTCGAGGCCTGGGTCGACGAGGCGGTCGCCGCCGGCGCCACCATCGAGGTCGGCGGGCGGCGGGACGGCGCCACCTACCCGCCGACCGTGCTCAGCGGCGTGCCGGCGTCGGCCAAGGTCTGCACCGAGGAGGTGTTCGGGCCGGTGCTCGTGGTCGCCCCGGTCCCCGACGCCGAGGCCGCGTTCGCCGCGGTCAACGACTCGGCGTACGGGTTGCAGGCCGGGGTGTTCACCCACAACCTGCAGACCGCGTTCCTCGCGTCCCGGACGCTGGAGGTGGGCGGGGTGATCGTCGGGGACGTGCCGTCGTACCGCGCCGACCAGATGCCGTACGGCGGCGTGAAGGGCTCCGGCGTGGGGCGGGAAGGGCTGCGCAGCGCCATGGACGACTACACCGAGCCGCGCGTCATGGTGCTGACCGGGGTGAAGCTGTAGCGCTCGGGTCTCTCTGCCAGGCTGAGCCGGTGGAGCAGTCAGCGTGGCCCGAGGTGGCGGAGGCCGTGGCGGCCGCGCCGTACCCCGTCGAGGTGCTGCCGGCCGACCCGGCGCGGGCGTCCGCGTGCCTGGCGGCCCTGGAGATCACCACCCGGTCCTGGCTCGGTGCGGTGGTCGCCCACACCGGGGGCCTGCTGGTCGACCACGGCTGGCTGCGGGTGCTCGGCAGCGGCCACGGCGGCCTGCCGGACGTGCCCGGTGAGTCCGACGCCGCGTCCGGCATGGTTGTCGTCGGCTACGACGTCATGGGCGGCCAGTTCGCCTGGTTGCAGCCGCAACCCGGGGCGCGGCCGACCATCCACTACTTCGGGCCCGACGACCTGGGTTGGCTCGACCTGGAGCAGGGGTACGCCGACTGGCTGTACGCGGTCCTCGCCGGCTCGCTGACCCGCTTCTACGAGAACCTGCGCTGGCCCGGCTGGGAAGCAGAGGTCGCCGGCCTCGCGCTACACCAGGGGCTCAGTGTCTGGCCGCCGCCCTTCACCAGGGAGGGCAAGGACCTCTCGGTGGTCTCCCGGAAGGCGGTGTCGCTCGCCGAGGCGGTGTCGTTCTACCAGGACGCCGCACGACAGCTCGGCTCCTGACCGCGCCCCGGACGGAACCTCACCAGGTGCCGTCGTCGTGGACCCGGGCGGGGGCGCGGCCGAGCAGCAGGGTGGTGAGTGCGGCGTCGATGTCGGGGCCGAGGAACCACTCGCCGGCCTGGTCGAGCGCGAAGATCCGGCCGTGCTCGTCGACGGCGATGATGCTCTCCTGGCGCTCGGTGCCGAGCGGGAACAGCCGGACGCCCAGCACGGCACCGAAATCTGCGAGCGTGTCGGCGGTGTGGGCCATCTTGCGCGGACGGATGTCGAAGCGGGAGACCCAGACCTCTTCCCCCGGCCCTTGCCGTGCACTGACCAGTCCGGGGAACGCGGTGATGGCCGCCATCGCCGCCGGAAAGGCGCGGTGTGCGTGCCGCCTGCCGCTGACCTCGGTGACCTTCCGGATCGAGGCGGCGGCTGACACCTCGTCGCCGAAGTGCGGCCGCCAGCCGGCGACCACGAGAGCGTTCGCGACGTCAGCGGGAAAGCGGCCGGGTTGGGGATCGGCCTGCGGCTCCGCATGCCACTCCTCGGCGTAGGCCAGTTCTGGCCAGGGGAGGAGGTTGAAGTGCACCAGGAACCTGATGCAGGAGTCGCAGCGCAGTTCGCCCGGGCCGCCTGCCGGGTCGCCCGGTTCCCGGACACGGAAGAACTCCATCCGGGCCTTCCCGAGAAGCGATCTGGCCTCCTCGAAGTCGAGTGAGGCGCGACCGGAGGCGACTCGTCCCTGGTCGTACTCGTGCAGGACGTCGGAGACGACGATCATCTCGGCGTGCCGCTCGCCGCCCCGGACCAGGTGGCCGGGGGCCAGCTCGTCCAGGTAGGACCGGACCAGCGGATGGTGGTGCAGCTCGACGTCGCCCTTGGCCCCGTGGGCGACGTGCAGGCGACCGTCGAGGGTGAGGTGCGCCGCGGCACCGGGTGTGGGCAGCCGGGTGATCTCCCGCAGCAGTTGGCCGGTCGGGTCGACAGTGCGTGGCGCGCGCGGCTCGGCCGGCCGACGCTGGCGGAACGCCTGCTCCACGGCGGCGATCGGCACGCGGGGCCAGGTCGACACCTCGCCGGTCGCCTTGTCGATGACCGTGGTCGGCAGGTCGCCCGGGAGGGCCCGGGCGCCGGCAGCCACAGTGGACGTGATCAGGTAGCCCAGCTCGAACTCCTCGACCACCGGAGTGCACGGAAATCCCAGTCGCTCGGAATCCCGCCGAGCCCATACGGCGGCGAGTTGCTCGGCCTGCTGTCGTTCGATCACAGCCTGAAGTTACCGGACCCCACGGATTCCGTGGCGCCCGGTATGGTCGGCCCTACTGACGGTGACGGAAGGGGAGCGGTGGTGGTCGAAAGTGCGGACCGGGAGGCGAACCGCGCGCTGCGTGAGCGGTTCGACGAGGTGTACGGCCAGTACCAGCGACTCCGGTCCGGTTTGGACGAACTCCAGACCAGACTCGCCGAGCTGCGGGTGACCGAGCGCTCCGACGACGGCCAGGTGACCGCGGTCGTCGGGGCCCGCGGTGAGCTGATCAGCGTCGAGGTCGCTCCCTCGGTCTTCCACGACCGGGACGCCAGAGCGCTGGGCCGGAAGATCACCGACACCGTGCTGCGGGCGTCCCGCTCCGCGGTCGACGCGACCCGCGAGCTGGTCGCCGGCTACCTGCCGCCGGGCTCGCCGTCGGTGGAGTTCCTGCGTACCAACGATTTCGGGGCCCTGCTGGGCCGGGCGGACGCCGTCCTTTCGCGTGGCGAGTGACGGCCGTGGCCGACGGACAGCTCTGGCTGGACCCTGACCGGGCCCGGCGTGGCGGTGCCGACCTGGCCCTGGCCGGGGAGGCCGTCGCCACCTCCCGGCGGGAGGCGGGCGACCCGATCGCGGCGGCGAGCGCGCAGCGGCCGTGGGGTCGGGACGACATCGGCGCCGCCTTCGACAAGCACTACCAGGGCTACGCGGAGACCCTGCTGCGGGCCTGGGAGATCCTCGGCCGTTCGCTCGAAGGGCTGGGCACCGACGTGGTGCGTTCCGTCGCCGCCACCGTGGAGACCGACCTGACCAACGCCCGCCAGCTCGGCGAGATCCCGCACCAGCAGCACAACCCGCACCGGCCCTGGCGCTGACCACCGGAGGATCCGCGCGTGAGCATGCTGCCCAGCCCGATCCCGCACCCGCTCGACTACTGCCCCTGGGACGTGCCCGCCTGGATCTACGAGGCGCTGGACTGGGTCGTGGGCGTCGAGTGGCCGGAGGGCAACGAACGCGCCGTCTGGGACCTGGCCGACCAGTGGTACGGCGTGGCCGACGTCCTGGCCGGCCCGCGGAACGACGCCATCACCGCCGCCGGCGAGGTCCGCAGCGGATACGGCGGCGTCGGCCTGGTGGCGCAGGCGTTCGACGTCGCCTGGGGCAAGGTCGGCGAGGGCGAGGACGCGCCCCTGCACGTCCTGCTGGCTGCCACCGGTGAGCTGGGCAAGCTGGTCGACTCGTGCGGATGCGACATCGAGGGCGCCAAGCTGGAGGCCTGGATCGAGCTGGGCATCCTGGTAGTCGAGCTGCTCTCGCTCGCGGTGGCCACCGTGTTGACCATGGGCGCCGCCTCGCCTGCGGCCGGCGCCGCGATCACGGCCAGCCGGGTCGCCGTGCAGCAGATCTTCAAGCGGCTGGTGGCCCAGTTGGCCCGCAAGGCCGTCAAGGAGGGGCTGAAGGAGGCCGGCGAACGGGCCGCCAAGGAGGTGGTGAAGAGCGGTGCCCGGGGGCTCGCCCGCCGGGCCGTGCTCGGCGGACTGGTCGAGGCGGGGCAGGAGGCCGGCACCAGCCTGGCGACCCAGGCGTACCAGAACTCGACCGGCCGCCGGGACGGCCTGGACCTGACCGACGTGGGCACGTCGGGGCTCGGTGGCTTCGCCGGCGGCGCAGCGGCGCCGCTGGCCGGCCTCGGGCGGCACGCGCACGGGCGGTTCGCCCAGGTCGGTGAGCGCTTCGGGCGGGAGATGGCCGGCGAGACCCTGGCCGAGAGCGCGGCGGGGCTCGCCACCGGTCAGGACCTGTCGCTGGAGGACCTGGCCCGGGCCGCGGCCTCTGGCGCCGGCGGCTCCGCCACCGGGCAGGCCGACAGCGCCCTGCGCCACCGGCTCGACGAGAAGCTGAGCGGCCTTCCCACGCAGCCGATGGACCTGGGGCTCCCGCCGTCCGGCGACGTCGCCGGCCTCATCCCGGCCCAGCGGACAGCAGCCGAGCCGGACCCGCTCACCGCGGCCTCCAGCCCGGGACCGGCGGTGCGCCCCGAGGGCATGGACCCGCGTGTGGCATCAGCTGCCGCCTCGTCGCCCGTTGCGGCGGGACCCGCGCCGGTGCCGCTCCCGACGTCCATCGACCCCGAACGTCCGGCGGCAGGTGCCGCCGCCTCACCGCTTCATTCGGGGCAGCCGGAACTGACGAGCCCGGCGCGGATGGAAGCGACGGCAAGCGCGGCGCAGGTGGAGGTGACAGCGAGCCCGACGCTCTCGTCCGTGGCCGTCGACGCGCCCACCGCAGGCTGGCCGTTCTCCGGCACCGAGGTGAAGGGCGGCGGTCCGATCAACGGACCATCGGTGACCGATCCGGGCATGCCGACCCAGGCGACATCGGTGCAGGCGGCATCGGCGCCGAGCGCGGCAGACTCGTCCGCTACAACGCTGCCACCATCGACCAGATACTCCCCGACGCCGCAGGACTCGGCTTCGTCCGGCACCGGCCGGAGTCCCTTGATCGCCACCCCACCGGCCCATCCCCAGGCCGCACCGACCACCGACCCGGGGCCGTCGCCAACCGGGCCCGACGCCCGGCGCACGCCGAACCCCCGCTTTCCTCTGCTGGAGGCGCTGGCCCCACAGCGCCCCGCGTCCGACCCGCCGCCGGCACTAGAAGGCCCCTTGGACCCGCTGCCGCCCCGACGGCCGCCATCCCAGGAACGGGCCGCGCGACTCGCCGCCGACCGGGAGGCCCTTGACCGACGCCGCTACCAGGGCTACCTACGGTCCCAGCGGGAGTGGTACGAGGAGAGCCGACGTCAGCAGAGGGCGGACTGGCTTCACGAGCGCGCTGACTACCACGAGGAGCGCGCCAGCGACTGGGCGGCGCAAGCCACCGAACTGCGTCGGGCCGGCCGGAGCCTGGCTGCCGCGCGGTGGCACCGAGAGGCGCACGAGGCCAGCATCGAGGCCCTCGAACTGCGTGAGGAGGCGCAGCGGGTCCTCGCCGGATCGGTGGTGCCCGCCGAGGTGATGGTCGAGGACGATCTCGACTTCTACCGGATCAACGACGACGTCGCCGACCTCGCGCCGGGCGCCGTGGAGACGGCGGACCACTCGGCGCTCACCGGCCACGGCCATCCACCGCCGATCGACCGCTCCCGCCGGTACGGCATGCGGGGCGGTCTCCGGCCACCGCTCGCGCTGCACCAGACCGACCTGGAGCGACAGATGCCGCGCAACCCCGACGGCAGTGTGGTGCGCACCGCCGATCCCCGCCAGGGCAACTGGTTCCAGCTGGCGAACGACGGTGGACCGGCCGCGGACGCCACCCGGGGCATCAACTGCCTCGACTGCACCTTGTCACTCTTCGAGACCTGGATGCACGGCCGGCCGCGGGTATCCGCGCCGCGCACCTTCGACGGTTACCTGCTCGGAGACGTCCATCAGCCGGTCGGCGGCGAGGCGGACGGACCTCGCCGGGTCGAGGAGACCACCGGCGGCCGGTTCCAGAACCTCTGTCCCGCTGCCCTGCCGGGCGTCCCCGATTACGAAACACGTGAGGTGATCGAGGACGGTTATCGCGACCTGCACGCGCAGTTGCTGGCGGGTGGCCACGGCAGCTACGCCTTCCTCATCACCGGCCTGGAGGGCGGCGGCT
Organism: Micromonospora sp. NPDC004540; assembly: GCF_040610095.1. Classification (NCBI taxonomy): domain Bacteria; kingdom Bacillati; phylum Actinomycetota; class Actinomycetes; order Micromonosporales; family Micromonosporaceae; genus Micromonospora; species Micromonospora sp. NPDC004540. Next base: position 16,867 of record NZ_JBEXLR010000022.1, on the reverse strand, counting down.
CACACGCCTGGGTGGCGGTGAACCAGAACGGCACCGTCCTCTACCTCGACCCGCAGATGGGCAGGGTGAGCAGACATCCGCTCTACACCCACAGCGGTGTGCGGAGCCCTTACAACGTCGTGGGCCTCGACGCGCTGGTGCTCGGCCCCGACGGCCGGCCGATGCCCCTGGCCGGCCGCCCGCCGGGTGACTACAACGTTCTGCCCGACCCGGTGGAACCACCCGCGCCACCCCGACCGCTCGATCCGCCCCTACCCGAAGACGGGGACGCCCCGGACTTCAACAACGTCCACCTGCTCGGCGAATCCACCACCTTCCACCGGCCGGACGACACCTCGTTCCCCGGGCGCGCTCCCGACGCGGAGTCGGAGGCGGTCCAGCTGCGGAACGCGCACCGCGACGCGCACGCCGACCGGATCGCCGCCGGGCTATACGTCCGGGACGCGCTGACCGCGAGCGGAAGCCTGGACGAGGTCTTCGCCGCCGGGGTGACGCCGGTCGAGCTGGCGCAACATGTCGACGGGCCGACGCTGCAACGGCTGGTGCCGGAGTTGGACGCGGCGGCGGCCGGCGACCTGACGCGGCTGCTCGCCGACCCACGCGTCCAGCAGATGCTCGACCAGACGTGGGAGGCGCCGCCCCGAGGCGAGGAGTTGCTGGCCGAGACCCTGGTACGGCAGCTCGTGCAGCGACCGGACCTGGTCCGGATAATCCTGTCGACCCCGGAACTCGCGAACTCGCTGACCGCCCGCCCGGTCACCCTCCACCACCTGGCCAGCCACCAGAAGGCGATCGACGTGCTGGGCGACGTCCTGCACGACATCGCGGCGCACGGTCCGAGGGCTGTGATCACACCCGAGACGACGGAGCCAACACCCACGCCCGTCACCGAGCAGCAACGCCGGATCACCGCGGGGATCGCGAACCGCGGACAATCGAACGTGCAGCTGGGTTTCGACAACTCCCGGCGTGATGACGAGACCTACCGGCTCACCTACGTCGATCAGATGTATGCCGACGCGGCTGTGGCGCAGCGGGAACTTAATGAACTCGCTATCGCCGTTGCCGGGGACCATGGGCAGCCCGGCTGGAGGACGGAGCCGAAGAGCAGGGAACGGGTGCTGGACAAGCTCGTGGAATACGAGAACGACGCGTCCCAGCTGAAAGACTTGGCTGGCGCCAAGGTGCAGTTCCGCAGACTCGATGACGTCTACCGAGCCTTGGCGCGACTGGCCGACGACCCGCAGGTGGTGATTCTCCACATCAAGGACCGATTCCTCGATCCGCAGCAGAGTGGCTATCGCGACGTGCTGTTGAACCTCCGCATGTCCAACGGCCATGTTGCGGAGCTTCGGCTGCACCTGGCTTCGCTCGACGACGTCGCGGAATGGGAGCATGCCCTGTACGAGGTTCGGCGTGATCTTGAGGTGATGCCCGAAACCGGCGGACGGCCGTTGACCGAAGGTGAGAGAGCTATCCGGGACGGATTGTTGCGACGGGCACAGGACATCTACTGGCAAGCACTGAACGAGACGCTGGGGGAGGCGCCACCGCGATGAGCCAGGTGAGGGGCTTGGTCCTGCCCAGATTTTTCAGCTACTACGACTCTCCGCTGAAGCTGGTCGAGACTACCGACGGTGGCGTTGCTGGATGGCGGCTGTCCAAGGACACCGGTGGCTGGAACGCTGCGAACAACCTGATCAACAAGGTGCTCTTCGTTGGCGGCGACGAGGTCAGCCAGATATCGCGCGAGGAGTTCATTCAGCTCACGGAGCACGACCGTGGCCGCTACCTCCGCGGCGAAGGGGCCATCTTTGCTCTTTACGAGACGGTGAGGGCAATCGAAGAGACCCTGGGTCGTGAGCGACGCTATCCGACGCTTGAGGAGCAGGCGCTGATCAGGGGGATTCGGCGGCGGACGTTCGTGATGTTCGAGGAGCAGCTTCAGCAGGCCGGTGACCCGGGCGCCGACCCCACCATCGGCACCGCCGCCTCCTGACCCCGCCTGGAAATGTCTTGCCGACCGCCGATCCAAGCGCGAGGGTCCGGGCATGTCTGATGCGCGTAGCAGCACCGGGAACGATCGGCCCACGCCCGGGTTCGCCTGGTCGAACATGTTCGTCAAGCCGGAGGACGACCCGCGCTCGGAGGGCGGGTTCGACGACGAGTTGAGCGTCCTGGTCAACTACCTGCGGGACCAACGGCTCACCCTCGAACTCAAGTGCGCCAGCCTCGACGCGGAGCAGTTGGCCCGGCGGTCCGTACCGCCGTCGACCATGTCGCTGCTGGGCCTGGTCCGGCACCTCGCGGAGGTGGAGCGGGGCTGGTTCCGCCGGACCATGGCGGGCGAGGACGCGCCGCGGATCTGGCGGAACGCGGCCGACCCGGACGCCGACTTCAACGGTGCGGTGGGCGACCCGGCGGTGGTCGAGGAGGCGTGGGCCGCCTGGCGGGAGGAGGTCGCATACGCGGAGCGGTTCGTCGCCGAGGCCCCGAACCTGGACGTGAAGGGGCGGCACGGCGACGAGGAGATCTCGCTGCGGGAGTTGCTGGTGCACATGATCGAGGAGTACGCCCGGCACAACGGCCACGCCGACCTGTTGCGCGAGCTGATCGACGGCCGCATCGGCCAGTGACCGGCGCCGGGGCGGCTACGGTGACGCGATGAGGGGTTCGCCGCGACGTAAGGCCGCATCCTGGGTCGCGGGCCTGCTGATCGGGCTGGTGATCGGCATGCTCGCCATCGGCGGCCTCGGCGGGGTGGCCTTCGGGATCGGCATCGGCCTGGCCTTCGGGATCGCCCTCGCCAATGCCCCCGCCCGCAACCCCGACGCGAACGCCGGGCCTGGCGCGGATCGGCGCCCCGACTGGGAGGACGGCCGGCCGTGACGGGCGGGGGAGTGCCGTACCGGCCGCCGGCCGACGTGGCGGAGGCGCTGCGCGTACAGGAGGAATTGCGGTCCCGGGTCGACCTGGTCGGCCCGGGGCCGACCGCGCCCGCGACGGTGGCCGGGCTGGACGTCGCCTACGCGGAGAGCGGTGACCGGCTCGCGGCGGCCGTCACGGTGCTGGACGCGGCGACCCTCGCCGTGGTGGACCAGGCGGTGAGCGTGGGACGGCCGGCGTTCGACTACGTGCCGGGGCTGTTCGCCTTCCGTGAGCTGCCGGCCCTGCTGGCGGCCTTGGAGCGGTTGACCGTCCGGCCCGACCTGCTCGTCTGCGATGGGCACGGGCTGGCGCATCCGCGCCGGTTCGGGCTGGCCTGTCATCTCGGGCTGGTGACCGGGCTGCCGGCGATCGGGGTGGGGAAGACGCCGCTGGTCGGGGTCTGGGACGAGCCGGCCCCGGAGCGGGGCGCCTGGACGCCGCTGCGCGACGGCGGCGAGGTGGTGGGCCGTGTGCTACGCACCCGGGACGGGGTGAAGCCGGTCTTCGTCAGCGTCGGGCACCGGATGAGCCTGGACAACGCGGTGGACCGGGTGCTGGCGTTGACGCCCCGGTACCGGCTGCCGGAGACCACCCGGACCGCGGACCGGCTCTGCCGCCGGGCCCTCGCCGCCGACCGCCCAGCCGCCGCACCGGCCGACAACGGCGACCCGGCCGCGAGTACCTGACCGGCCAGCCGGCACGCCCGACGGGCGGCGGCGACCCCGGCCACGACGGCCGGAAGTGATCATGCGGGCGGGCGGGGTCGCGTCGAGGATGGAGCGGGTGCGGCGGGGTGTCGCGGCACACATGCGGAGTGCTCAATGACCGGGTACCCCTCCGGCCCGGTAGTAACCTGACCGGCGGATCCCGTCCGGGGCGGAAACGGTGAGGTGGAGATGTCGGTGAGGCGGCACGCGGCGCGGTGGGCCACGGTCGGCGCGATGCTGGGCGGCCTGGTTGCCGGCGCGGCGTCCCCGGCGCTGGCCGCCGACGACCGGGTGGAGGTGCGCTCGGCGAGCAGCTTCAAGGCCGGTGGCTCGGCGGGCACGGTGGCGGTCGAGGTGCGCAAGCGCACCGACGGCTGCGTGCTGCTCCGCACCGCGCTGGGGCTGCGGCTCGACGGCCTGCGGGCGGACCAGGTCCAGGTGCAGGTGGCCACCGGCGGCCGGTGGGTGCCGGTGCCGGTGTCCGGCGGTGGCGGTGCGGTCGCCACGGCGCAGACCTCGCCCGCGAACCCCGCCCTGTGCAAGGGCAAGGGGATCACGGTCCGCTACCGGGTGGCCTTCCTGGCCGGCACGACCGGCGGGCGGCTGGCCGTGGTGGGCGAGGCCAGCGCCGCGAACGGCCGGGTGCTCGGCCGGTCCGCCACCGCGGCCCGGGTGGTGGGCGCGGAGCCCACCGCCAGCCCGACGCCGTCCCGCAAGCCGTCGCCGACCCCCACCCCGAGCGCGGACGTCACCACAGCGGCCGATACCGACACCACCTCGGCGGTGCCCGCCGCGGTCGACCCGGCCGCCGGCGCCGCGGCCGCCGACTCGTCCTCCGGAGGTTCCCCGATCATGTGGTTCGGCATCGCACTGGTGCTCGTCGGCGTCGCGCTGATCGTGCTGCTGGTCCGCAACAACCGCGCGGAGAAGACGGACGGGCAGCCGGGCGAGGGTCACGGCACGGTCCCGCTGCCGCGCAGCACCACGACCTACCGCTCGGGCGCGCCCGCCGGTCAGGTGTACGGGCTGCAGCCGCCCGCCCCGGCGCCCCGCCCGACCGGGAGCGTCTACGGCGCCCCCGCGGCCACGGCCGACCGGCCGGACGGCGAGCCGCCGGCCGCTGCGGGCGGCGACGCCACCACCGTGCTGCCCCGCGTGCCCCGCTGAGCCCGGCCCCGGCCCGTCGCCAGGGTTACGGTGACGGTGGGTGACGTCGACCTGACCGGGTCGCCGCGCACCGGCTGCCGGGTGCCGAGATGTGGCGCGGTGCCCGCGCCGGTTCGCCGATAAGATCGCGTGCGCCGGACGGCACCGCCGACCGGTGAGACCGCATACGTGGAAGGAGCCGCGCCGTGGCCCTGGACCCGCAGTTGCTCGAGATCCTCGCCTGCCCGGACACGCACCACGCACCGCTCGACTACGACGCGCAGGCCCAGACGCTGACCTGCACCGAGTGCGGTCGGATCTTCGAGGTCCGGGACGACGTCCCGGTGCTGCTCCTCGACGAGGCGCGCGGCGGGCCCGCGGCGGACGACGCGCGCGGCTCGGTGTCGCCGCGATGATGGAGGGCACGGCCGGGGTCAGCGGGCACCGGCACGCGGACGAGTCACTGCTGGACGATCCGGACCGGCTGAACGAGCAGGACCCGGGCGGGATGCTCCGGTTCACCGCCTCCGCCGGCGCCCAGGTCCGTGAGTCGGCGGCGCTGGCCGCCGAGGCGAACCTGACCGTGCTCGCCGACGAGGGCCGCCCGCGGGCGGTGGTCATCGCGGGCATCGGCACCGCCGGGCGGACCGGGGACGTGCTGGCCACGGTGGCCGGGCCGCGCTGCCCGGTGCCGGTGATCCCGCACCGCAGCGCCGGCGTGCCGGGCTGGGTGGGCGCGGCGGACGTGGTCATCGCGGTGAGCGCCTCCGGTCGCAGCCCCGAGGCGCTGGGCGCCGCCGAGGCCGCGCACCGGCGGGGTGCCCGGCTGGTCGCCGTCGGCGCGCCGGACTCGCAGCTCCAGTCGGTGGCCGAGCGGGCCCGGGCGCCGTTCATCCCGGTGCCCCGGCGCGCGCCGGCCCGGGCCAGTCTCTGGGCGCTCACCGTGCCGGTCCTGCTCGCCGCCCGTACGCTCGGGCTGGTGAAGGTGAACGAGGCGGACCTGGCCGAGACCGCGGCCCGGCTGGACGCCGACGCGGACCGCTGCCGGCCCACCGCCGAGTCGTTCGTCAACCCGGCGAAGTCGCTGGCCCTGGGCCTGTCCGGGTCGATCCCGATCGTCTGGGGCTCGTCGCCGCTGGCCACCGTGGCGGCCCGCCGGTTCGGTGACACGCTCTCCGCCAACGCCCGTTACCCGGTGGTGACCGGGGCGCTGGGCGAGGCCGGCCGGGGCCGGGTGGGTCTGCTCGACGGCGTCTTCGGCGGCCTGGTCGAGGGGGAGCGGGACATCTTCGCCGACCCCGACGAGACCGACGGCGACGCCACCCGGCTGCGGCTGGTGCTGCTGCGCGACGGCGGCCTCAACGCCGAGGACGACACCGACGAGCCGCTGGCGGTGGAGGAGCGCCGCGCGGACGCGGTGCAGACCCTCGCCGAGCGGCGCGGGGTGCGCTGCGACGTGGTCACCGCGGAGGGCGGGTCCGCGCTGGAGCGGCTCGCCTCACTGATGGCCGTCCCGGACTTCGCCTCGGTCTACCTCGCCCTGGCACACGGACTGGACCCGATGGCCGTGCCGGCCATCACCGAGATGAAGGAGCTGGCAAACCAGTGAGCACGTGCATCGGGCGGGGGAGAGCGTGAGCGCAAACGGCGGTACGAAGGCGATCATCGCCGCCCTGGCGGCCAACATCGGCATCGCCGTCACCAAGTTCATCGCGTTCCTGCTGACCGGCTCCTCGTCGATGCTGGCCGAGTCGATCCACTCGGTCGCCGACTCGGGCAACCAGGGCCTGCTGCTGCTCGGCGGTCGGCGGGCCAAGCGGGCCGCCACCCCGCAGCACCCCTTCGGCTACGGCCGGGAGCGCTACATCTACGCGTTCATCGTCGCCATCGTGCTGTTCAGCGTCGGTGGTCTCTTCGCGCTGTACGAGGCGTACCACAAGTGGTCGCACCCGGAGCCGATCAAGAACTGGCAGTGGGTGCCGGTGACTGTGCTGGTGGTCGCGATCGCCATGGAGTCCTTCTCGTTCCGGACCGCCATCAAGGAGTCCAACCACGTCCGGGGCAGCCAGTCCTGGGTGCGCTTCATCCGCCGGGCCAAGGCCCCGGAGCTGCCGGTCGTGCTCCTGGAGGACCTCGGCGCCCTGATCGGTCTGATCTTCGCGCTCTTCGGCGTGGGCATGACGCTGATCACCCACAACGGCCGGTGGGACGCGCTCGGCACCGCGATGATCGGCGTACTGCTGGTCGTCATCGCGATCATCCTCGCCATCGAGACCAAGAGCCTGCTGCTCGGTGAGGGCGCGGAGCGGCACGACGTCGAGGCGATCGAGAGGGCGATCACCGAGGGCGACGAGGTCGAGCGGATCATCCACATGAAGACGCTCTACCTGGGCCCCGAGGAGCTGATGGTGGCGGCGAAGATCGGCGTGCCGCCGTGCGACTCCGCGGAGGAACTGGCTCGGGGCATCAACGCCGTCGAGGTCCGGATCCGGGCCGCCGTGCCGACCGCCCGGGTCATCTACCTGGAGCCGGACATCTACAGCGCCGCGGCCGACCAGGCGGGCACCGGGAGCGCGTCCCACACCGCCGTGCCCGATTCGGCGGCCGAGCCGGGTCAGTTCCCCGGGCGCCCCGGGAGCTGACCGTGGAGCTGTTGCAGGGCCGGATCCGGGACTACGCCTGGGGCTCCCGCACCGGGATCGCCGAGCTGCAGGGGCGTCCGGTGCCGAGCGCCGGGCCGGAGGCCGAGCTGTGGCTGGGCGCACACCCGGGCGCCCCGGCCACGGTGGACCGGGACGGCAACCCGGTCAGCCTCACCGATCTGCTGGTCGCCGAGCCGGCGCGCTGGCTGGGCGAGCGCCTGGTCGGGCGGTTCGGCACCCGGCTGCCGTTCCTGTTGAAGGTGCTGGCCGCGGACGCCCCGCTGAGCCTCCAGGCTCATCCGGACGCCGAGCAGGCCCGGGCCGGCTACGCCGCCGACACCGGCCGGGTCAACTACGTCGACCCGTACCACAAGCCGGAGCTGCTGGTCGCGCTGTCGGAGTTCGAGGCGCTCTGCGGGTTCCGCGACCCGGCCGAGTCGGCGGCGGCCATCGAGGCGTTCGGCGTACCCGCGCTGGAGCCCGTGATGGCGGCGCTGCGCACCGGGCCGGAGGGGCTGCGGGAGGCCGTACGCCTGCTGTTGAGCTGGCCGGCGGCGGAGCGCGCCGGGCTGGTGGCGGACGTGCTGGCGGCGAAGGTCGCGGGGCCCGACGCCGAGCTGGCCCGGGCCCTGGCGGTGGACTACCCGGCCGACCCGGGCGTGGTGGTGGCGCTGCTGCTGCACCACGTCCGGCTGGCGCCGGGCGAGGCGATCTGGATGCCGGCCGGCAACCTGCACGCCTACCTGCGGGGCACCGGCGTGGAGATCATGGCGGCCAGCGACAACGTGCTGCGCGGCGGCCTCACCCCCAAGCGGGTGGACGTGGACGAGCTGCTGCGGGTGCTGCGCTTCGAGGTGCTCGACGAGCCGGTGGTCCGGCCGGATCCGGTGGCGCCCGGGGTGGTGACCTGGCCGGTGCCGGTGGAGGACTTCGCGCTGCACCGGGTCGAGGTGACGGCCGACGGTCCGCCGGCGCGGCTGGCGCTGCCCGGCCCGCGGGTGGTGCTCTGCCGCGCCGGCGAGCTCACCGTGGACGACGGGGTGGGGACCGTCACCCTGGCGGCCGGCCAGGCGGCGATCGGGACCGCGGCCGGCGGTGAGCTGGTGCTCGGCGGCGACGGCGAGGGCTTCGTCGCCACCTCCGGCCTGCGCTGACGACAGCGCTGCGGGGCGGCTCAAGTCCGACTTTCCCGAAATGGCTTGACGTGCTGTAGGCGCGGTGTGACTCTATGGGTACGCAGCGTTGTCGCGACGAAAGGTCCGGTAACGCGCGGGGAACCAAACCGGGGGGATGCACGGGGCGGCCGCGCCGTGAACGGAAAGTCCGTTCACGACCGACCGCCCCGTGCGCTGTCCGCCGACCGGGCAGTCCGCCCGTCGGCCAACCGGGCACGGGAGAAGAAGTCCACGCGCGTAAGGTGGAAGGCTGCGCAGCACTTCGTTCGACAGGAGCTTCCATGACCAGCACCCTCCCGGCGGCCCCCAGCGGCGCGTCGTCCGGCGCCCGGCCGAGCACCCTCGCCGAGGGCGACTACAAGGTGGCGGATCTGTCGCTCGCCGCGTTCGGGCGTAAGGAGATCCGGCTCGCCGAGCACGAGATGCCCGGCCTGATGGCGATCCGGCGCGAGTTCGCCGAGGCCCAGCCGCTCGCCGGCGCCCGCATCACCGGCTCGCTGCACATGACCATCCAGACCGCCGTCCTGATCGAGACCCTGGTCGCGCTCGGCGCGCAGGTCCGCTGGGCGTCCTGCAACATCTTCTCCACCCAGGACCACGCCGCCGCCGCGATCGTCGTCGGCCCGGAGGGCACCCCCGAGGCACCGGCCGGCGTCCCGGTCTACGCCTGGAAGGGCGAGTCCCTGGAGGAGTACTGGTGGTGCACCGAGCAGGTGCTCACCTGGCCCGACGGGCAGGGCCCGAACATGATCCTCGACGACGGCGGCGACGCCACCCTGCTCGTGCACAAGGGCGCCGAGTTCGAGAAGGCCGGTGTCGTGCCGCCGGTCGAGTCCGCCGACTCCGAGGAGTACGCGGTCATCCTCCAGCTGCTGCACCGCTCGCTCGCCGAGGACGGCCAGCGCTGGACCCGGATCGCCGCCGGCATCAAGGGCGTGACCGAGGAGACCACCACCGGCGTGCACCGGCTCTACGAGATGCACCGCGCCGGCACCCTGCTCTTCCCGGCCATCAACGTCAACGACTCGGTGACCAAGAGCAAGTTCGACAACAAGTACGGCTGCCGCCACTCGCTCATCGACGGCATCAACCGCGCCACCGACGTGCTGATCGGCGGCAAGATGGCCGTCGTCATGGGCTACGGCGACGTGGGCAAGGGCTGCGCCGAGTCGCTGCGCGGCCAGGGCGCCCGGGTCGTGGTGACCGAGGTGGACCCGATCTGCGCCCTCCAGGCGGCCATGGACGGCTACCAGGTGGCCACCCTGGACGACGTGGTCGAGCAGGCCGACATCTTCATCACCGCGACCGGCTGCTTCAACGTCATCACCCACGAGCAGATGGCCCGGATGAAGCACCAGGCCATCGTGGGCAACATCGGCCACTTCGACAACGAGATCGACATGGCCGGCCTGGCGAAGCGTTCGGACGTGACCCGGGAGAACATCAAGCCGCAGGTCGACGTGTGGCGGTTCGAGGACGGCCACGCCATCATCGTGCTCTCCGAGGGCCGCCTGCTGAACCTGGGCAACGCCACCGGTCACCCGAGCTTCGTGATGTCGAACTCGTTCGCCAACCAGACCATCGCCCAGATCGAGCTCTACACCAAGACCGACGAATACCCGGTCGGCGTCTACGTGCTCCCCAAGCACCTGGACGAGAAGGTCGCCCGGCTGCACCTGGACGCGCTCGGCGCCAAGCTGAGCACCCTCACCAAGGAGCAGGCCGCCTACCTGGGCGTGTCGCAGGAGGGCCCGTTCAAGCCGGAGCACTACCGCTACTGAGTTCCACCCGGAGGGGACCGGGGTCGGCCGCCGCGCGGCCGTCCCGGTCCCCTTCGCGTACGCGGGCCGTCGACGGCCCCGACGCTGCGCGCCGGCTCCCGGTGCCAGGTGGGGCCGAACGACCCTGGCGGGCCTCGGCGCCGTCGGGCGAAGGTGAGGTGACCAGGGCATGTCAGCCTGCCGACGGTCCGGGTGACGTTCGGCCGATCGACTTGACTCGGGTGCCGGATCAGGAGCAAGGTATGGCTGCCCTAACTGAGGCGTGCCTAACCAAACACGGAGTACCGATGTTCGCCACGTACCTGATCGGCCTGCGGGAAGGCCTGGAAGCGACCCTGGTGGTCAGCATCCTGGTCGCCTTCCTCGTGAAGTCGGAGCGGCGTGACCGGCTGCCGCAGGTCTGGGGCGGGGTCGGTCTGGCCGTGGTGCTCTCCGTCGTCTTCGGCTGGCTGATCGAGTACACCTCGACCTCACTGCTGGCCCGCTCCGAGGACCGCGAACTGTTCGAGGCCGTCACCTCGGTGGCCGCCGTGGTCTTCGTGACCTGGATGATCTTCTGGATGCGCCGGGCCGCCCGGACGATCGCCGGCGAGCTGCGCGGCAAGCTCACCGAGGCGCTCGCCGTCGGTTCCCTCGCGGTCGCCGGCATGGCCTTCCTCGCGGTGATCCGGGAGGGCCTGGAGACCGCGCTGATCTTCTACTCTGCCGCGCAGAGCGCGGCCGGCGGCACCGGCGCCGGCGCGCTGCTCTCGCTGGCCGGCGGCGTCGCCACCGCCGTGGTGATCGGCTTCCTGCTCTACCGCAGCGCCCTGAAGATCAACCTGAGCAAGTTCTTCACCTGGACCGGCGCCCTGCTGATCCTGGTCGCCGCCGGCATCCTCAAGTACGGCGTGCACGACTTCCAGGAGGCCGGCGTGCTGCCCGGCCTCAACAACCAGGCCTTCGACATCTCCTCGACGCTCGACCCGAACGCCTGGTACGGCGCGCTGCTCGCCGGCATGTTCAACATCACCGCCGCCCCGACGGTGCTGGAGATGATCGCCTGGGTGGCCTACGCGGTCCCGGTGCTCGTCCTTTTCCTGCGCAAGCCGGCCGCCCCGGCCCGGCCCGCCGCACCCGCCGCTCCGCCGGCCCCGGCCACCGACGCCGCGACCACCCCGGCCGAGCCCACCGAGCCGGCCGCCACCGAGGCTTCCACCGACACCGCGCCCCAGCGCGCCTGACCCGCCCGTTTCCGAGGAGACACCACCGATGCGTACCACTCGATTCGTCGTGCCCGCCGCCGCCGGGGTGCTCGCCGTCGCCGGACTGGCCGGCTGCGGGGGCGGTGACGACTCCGACGCCACCGCCGGCGGGCCGATCGCCGTCAAGGCCACCGACAGCGCCTGCGAGGTCGGCACCACGGCGATCGACGCCGGGCAGGTGACCTTCAAGGTGACCAACTCCGGGTCCAAGGTCAACGAGTTCTACGTCTACGCCGCCGGCGACCGGGTGATGGGCGAGGTGGAGAACATCGCCCCCGGGCTGAGCCGCGAGCTCCGCGTCGAACTGCCCGCCGGCACCTACGAGACCGCCTGCAAGCCGGGCATGAGCGGCCGTGGCATCCGGGGCGCGCTGAAGGTCAGCGGCACCGTCGCGACCGTCGCGCCGGACGCCGCCCTCAGCCAGGCCACCGCCAGCTACCAGCGCTACGTGCAGAGCCAGACCGGCGCGCTGCTCACCAGGACCGAGGAGTTCGTGGCCGCGGTCAAGGCCAACGACGTGACCAAGGCCAAGGAGCTCTACCCGGTGGCCCGCACCTACTGGGAGCGGATCGAGCCGGTCGCGGAGAGCTTCGGCGACCTCGACCCGAAGATCGACGGCCGCGAGGAGGTCGTCGAGGAGGGCATGCAGTTCACCGGCTTCCACCGGATCGAGAAGGACCTGTGGACCACCGGCGACATCAGCAAGGACGGCGCCATCGCCGACCAGCTCCTCGTCGACGTGAAGGCGATCGTGGCCAAGGCCAACGCCGAGAAGCTCACCCCGCTCCAGCTCGCCAACGGCGCCAAGGCGCTCCTCGACGAGGTCGCCAGCGGCAAGATCACCGGCGAGGAGGAGCGGTACTCGCACACCGACCTCTGGGACTTCAACGCCAACCTGGAGGGCTCGAAGGCGGCCATCGCCGCGCTGCGCCCCGCCCTGGAGCAGCGCTCGCCCGACCTCGTCAAGCAGCTCGACACCGAGTTCGCCACCGTCGAGGCCGCCCTCGGCAAGCACCGGGCCGGCGACGGCTGGAAGCTGCACACCCAGCTCAGCAAGGCCGAGCTCAAGGAGCTCTCGGACAGCATCAACGCCCTGGCCGAGCCGATCAGCAAGGTTGCCGCGGTCGTCGCCCGATGACGACCGGGTCCGGAGGTGACGTGATGAGCGAACCGAGCACCGACGAGGCGACCCGCGGGACCGGGGTGTCCCGCCGCCGGGCCATCACCCTGGCCGGGGCCGGCGTGGCCGGTGTCGCCGGGGTGGCGGTCGGCGCGGGCGCGCTGTTCGGCGGCGGCGACCAGGCCTCGGCCACCGAGACGGCGGCCGGCGCGGTCCCGTTCCACGGCGAGCACCAGGCCGGCATCACCACCCCGGCCCAGGACCGGCTGCACTTCGTCGCGTTCGACGTGATCACCAAGGACCGGGCCCGGCTGGTCGCGCTGCTCCAGGAGTGGACCGCCGCCGCGGCCCGGATGACCGCCGGCAAGGACGCCGGGCTGATCGGCGCGGTCGACGGCGTGCCGGAGGCCCCACCGGACGACACCGGCGAGGCGCTCGGGCTGCCCCCGTCGCAGCTCACCATCACCGTCGGCTTCGGACCGACGCTGTTCCGCGACGCCCAGGGTCGGGACCGGTTCGGCATCGCCGCCAAGCGGCCCGCCGCCCTGGCCGACCTGCCCCACTTCGCCGGGGACGCGCTCAAGGCGGAGCTCTCCGGCGGTGACATCTGCGTCCAGGCGTGCGCCAACGACCCGCAGGTGGCGGTGCACGCCATCCGCAACCTCGCCCGGATCGGCATGGGCGTGGTCAGCGTCCGCTGGTCCCAGCTCGGCTTCGGGCGTACCTCGTCGACGTCGCGGGGGCAGGCCACCCCGCGCAACCTGTTCGGCTTCAAGGACGGCACCGCCAACCTCAAGGCCGAGGAAACCGACCTGCTCCGCGAGCAGCTCTGGGCCCAGCCCGGTGACGGCGCGGACTGGATGACCGGCGGCTCCTACCTGGTCACCCGCAAGATCCGGATGCTGGTCGAGACCTGGGACCGCAGCCCGCTGGCCGAGCAGGAGATGATCGTCGGGCGGACCAAGGGCAGCGGCGCGCCGCTCGGCAAGCGCGCCGAGTTCGACGAGCCGGACTTCGCCGCCAAGGGCGACGACGGCGAGCCGGTGATCGCCGAGACCGCGCACGTCCGGCTCGCCCACCCCGACCAGAACGACGGCGCCCGACTGCTGCGCCGCGGCTACAACTTCGTGGACGGCTCCGACGGGCTGGGCCGGCTCGACGCCGGGCTCTTCTTCATCGCCTACCAGCGGGACCCGCGCAAGCAGTTCGTGCCGATCCAGAACCGGCTGGCCCGCAACGACGCCATGAACGAATACCTGCGGCACGTCTCCAGCGGCCTGTTCGCCTGCCCGCCCGGCGTCCGCGACGCCGCCGACTGGTGGGGCCGGGCGCTCTTCTCCTGAGCCCGGCGCCCGGACGGGTCAGCGCTCGGCGCGGACCGAGGTGGGCTGTCCGCGTACCGGATCGGGCTGGGTGGGGACGGTGCGGGCCGGCGCGGCGGGCCGCAGCGTGGTCGGGGCCGGCGCCGGGACCGGGACGGCCGGAGCGGGCGCCAGCTCCGGCCAGAGCGAGGCGGTGACGGCCCGGGCCCGCCCCAGCCGGTACGCGGCCCGCCGCCCCCGCTCGGCCAGCACGGCGGCCAGCCACGCCGACTCCGGCGCGGCCCACGGCGGGGGCGGCGACGTGACCGCCGCGACCTCGGCCCACAGCTCCCGGCCCAGCCGGGTCCGGTCCGGCGCGGCCAGCTGGTGCAACCGGCCCAGGTACTGCCGGACGGCCAGGGCCAGCCCGTCGTCCACCCGGCTCAGGTCGAGGGTGACCGCCCAGCCGAGCAGCGGCGGCACGGGCGGCGGGGCCGGCCGCCACACCCCGGCGCCCCGGGTGTGCACCACCAGCGTGCCGGCGACCAGGTCGCCCAGCCGCCGCCCGCGGGCGTCGGTCAGCATCACGGTCACGCTCGCCGCCCAGCTCAGCAGGGGCAGCACCAGCCCCGGCCACTCCACCGCCACGCCCACCAGCGCCCGGGTCAGCGACTGGCCGACGCCGACCGGGCCGCCGTCGGCGCGGACCACCCGCAGCCCCACGGCCAGCTTGCCCAGCGTCCGGCCGCCGGCGAAGCGCTCCATCAGCACCGGGTAGCCGACCAGCACCAGCACCAGCAGCACGACCTGCATGCCGCCGGCCAGCGCGGCGTCCATGACGTCCCGGGGCAGGCTCATCACCAGCACCGACAGCGCCACGCCGAGCAGCAGCGCCACCACGAGCTGGGCCACGAGGTCGATCAGCAGAGCGAGCACCCGGGAGCCGAGCCGGGCCGCCCGGACGTCCAGCTCCACGGCCTCGCCGCTGACCAGACCGGCGTCGGCCCACCGGGCCGGTGGGGGAGGTTGCGCGCGCACCCCGACAGTGAACACTATGTGCGCCGGACGGGGGAGCAGCTACCAGTGGTTGCTTTCCTTTCTAGAGCTGTCCATAATCGACCGTTGTGGGCAGTGTCTATCGGATCGGCGAGTTCGCCAAGCGGGTGGGCCGTTCGGTGAGCACGGTGCGCCGGTGGGAGGCGGAGGGCCGGATCACGGCCCGTCGTCTGCCGTCAGGTCAGCGGTATTTCGACGATTCGGATGTGCGCCGGGTGCTGCAGCCGGGCTTCGACGTCGACCGGCGGAAGGTTGTGGTGTACTGCCGGGTGTCGTTGCCGGGTCAGAAGGCCGACTTGGCCTCGCAGGTGGCGGCGATGCAACAGTTCTGCCTCGCTCGCGGTCTGGCCGTGGACGAGTGGATCAGCGAGGTCGACGGCGGGATGAACCTTCGCCGCAAGAAATTCCTGGCGTTGATGGACGCCGTCGACCGGGGTGAGGTCGCCACGCTGGTGGTGGCGCACAAGGACCGGTTGGCCCGGTTCGGGTTCGACTTGCTGGAGCATCTGGCGGCGCGCGGCGGCTGCGAGATCGTCGTGGCCAACCAGGAGTCCCTGTCCCCCCAGCGGGAGATGGTCGAGGACCTCCTGGCCGTCGTGCACACCTTCTCGTGCCGACTGCATGGTTTGCGCCGCTACGAGAAGGAGTTGAAGAGGGCGGACTTGGCCATGGAGGGCGACCGGTGAAGGTCACCCGGATCGCGTATCCGGCCCGACTGAATCCGGGCAAATACGCTGCCCTGGTGGAGCAGGCCCGCCGGTTGGGCCGGGTGCGCAGTGAGGTGTGGCAGCGCTACGGCTCGGTGGCCGGGGTCGGGTCTGGGTTGACAGACCGGCAGGTGCGGGACCGGTGGCTGGCCGACGGCACACACGCGGTGTTTGGTGTGCTGGCGAACGCGTGGAAGGAAACCGTCCGCGACGCCATGGCCGACATCGCCGCGAACCTGGCGGCGGCCAAGGTCGACGTCCGGCGGGCGATCAACCGACGCGCAAGCGATCCGGCCGAGCGCAGGCGGATGTTCACCGCGCTGAAGGCCGACCAATGGGTGAACGATCCGTTCCTGTCTCGGCAGATGCGCAAGCATTGGAAGCGTGGCCATAACCGCACGCACGATCAGATCGTGGTGCGCGCCGACAAGTACCACATCGCCGTCGATGGGCGTGGGCGGTTGTGGCTGGCAGTTCCCGGCCTTGAGCCCCGCAAGTTGGTCAGGATCCCGCTGTCCACGACCGTCGCCCCGACGGGGACGCTGCGGCTGATCCTGCGCGGCGGCCGGGTCGAGGTTCACCACCAGATCGACGCGGCGCAGATGCGGTCGTCACAGCGCCCGTGCGGCGAGGCGACGATGGGCGTGGACAAGGGCTACACCGAAGCCCTGACCGACTCCGACGGCCAGCACCACGGTGAACAGCTCGGCGACCTGCTCACCCGCGAGTCGGACCGGTTGAAGGAACGAAACCGCCGTCGGGCGAAGCTACGCTCAATCGCCAACAACGCCGCGCTCCGTGGCGACTATGCGAAAGCGCACCGGATCAAGGCCAACAACCTCGGCACGGTGAAGCCGGATCGGCAGGCCGTCCGACATCGGGCGCGGGTGCGCACGGAGATCTTCACCGCGGTGCACGAGGTCGTGGACAAGGCCGGCACCGTGATCGCCGAGGATCTCACCAAGCGCTTCACCGGCCGCAAAAACCTTCTCAAGAACGTCAACCGGCGTCTCGCCGCGTGGACCAAAGGAGTCACCGCCGAGGCCCTCAAGAACGTGTC